>JBBSJF010000007.1:0-19980 GCA_038257495.1 Saccharimonadales bacterium (SeqCode)
ATTAATATCTAAGTCTTTAGTTCATGGCAGCCTATTCAGGCTCTGTAAAACAGAGAGAAGGTTCTAGTTGCTATCCCGGAGCTCTGAGGACTGTTTGAGTGAACGATAGTGAGCGAGTTCCGCAGGAGCCAGAGATAGGAGCTAGGTTCTGACCATCTTGTTTTTCATTGGCCTGTCAGTTTTTACGTCTCTTTTTGCTGATTCAAAAAGAGACTCGCCGTTAAGGGGGCGAGACCCCTTACCCTAGTAGATGGAATCTACTTTTAACAAACCAATTTCAATATATCCTCGCCATACAACTCCAACTTCTTCTTCCCCATCCCCTTCACCCCCAAAAGCGCACTAGTGGTAGCTGGCTTACGCTGAGCAATTTCTTTTAACATAGTATCGTGAGCCACTACATATGGCGGTACGCCGTCTTCGTCTGCTCGTACACGCCGCCAGGCCGCTAGCTTGTCGTATAACTCCTGGTCATAGGTAGTCTCTGCCATAGGCTCTTCTGTGGCGTCTTCTATGTCCTCAGTTTCACCTGCCAGTTCTTTGGATGCTTGCACGAGGGCTTCGTCGAATATATGTATGTCGTCATGTAACATAAGTGCCATTTTATTGATCCCACTGAGATATACGCCGTTAATAGACCGAACCCGGCTAAGAGCCACATAACCCATACCGGGCGTAAAAGCTTTGCTCAGATCCATCTCTGCAGCGTCCAAGCTCATACCCTGGCTTTTATGTATAGTAATTGCCCATGCCAAACGTAATGGGAGCTGGGATACTTCGGCTTTTACTTTGCCATCTTCGCTTAGCTGCCAGGTGTATGGCTCTACGGTTATCTTTCGCTTTTTGCCAACCAGTTGCACTATCGGTCTATCTGTATCTTCGTCAAAATCCACTACCGTACCACGCGAGCCATTGGCATATTTCCTACCGGTATCATTGGCTACGAACATAATTTCTGCACCAAGTTTGAGCTCTAACTGCTCTGGAGCAAGAACGCTTCGTTGCAGCTGCTCTTTTTTGCTTGCCGAGCCTTTGGTTTGCATCTCGTAGTAATGTGGCTCTTCGTCCAGAAGGTCTAGGCGCCTCTGGTTAATAGTATCTACGTCTATATTATGTGTGTAGAGCTTGGTTACGGGCACATCATCATCTCGAGCTTCTATGCCTAAACGGCTTTTGAGTAAACCGATATGCCGACCCAGTAGCTTTCGCGAGCGCATGGCTTTTAGGAGGTCTAGTAGCTCGTCGTTCTGCTGGCGGTGCTGCTCGGATATATAACAAACTTTTGGCTGTAGTTGCTGCCATGCCCGGCTTGTATGAGCAAAATCTATAAGCTCGGTAGATCTGTTTATGGGTGGCAGCTGAAACAGATCCCCTACCAGCACTACTTGTATGCCTCCAAAGGGTTTGTCGCTGGCACGCATGAGCCTGCACAACTCGTCTACCATATCTAGGCGAATACCATGTAGCATCGAAACTTCATCTATAACCAAAATATCCGTACTGTTGATACGCTTAAAAAGCAGAGCGTTGTTGAGCATACGATCCAGATCTTTAGGAGACAGCTCGTCCCGAACGCCGATACCTGCCCATGAGTGAATAGTAGAACCCCCGATATGTGTTGCTGCAATACCGGTGCTGGCAGTTACTGCCACAATTTTGCCATGGTTAAAACTGCGTTTAATGAACTCGCGGATAGTGTACGTCTTGCCTGCACCTGGGGCGCCAGTTAAGAATACTGAGTTCCCCTCTAGCATGACCCGTAGCGCTTGTTTTTGTCTCATAGGGCTTAATTTTAGCGTTTTAGGTTCTTTTTAGATATTGTGGTTTTGTTTATTCTTACGTTTCAGGGGAGAATATAGGCATGCATCACGGACATGATCATCATGAACACGGTCAAACACTTAAAAGACTAGGTAATAGGTTCGGACTATTCGGCTTGGTTCAAGTTGCCAGCGGTATAGCCTCGGGCAGTAGCACTACGACGATGGCAGGTATCCATAATCTTGCAGATTGGAGAGTGTTTCATAGACGCGATAGTTCGGCAAAAGACGATAGTCTTCATAACCACGAGCAAGCCCGTAAGCATAGACGCCGAGCTGCCTACTTAATGCTTGGTACTGGTCTCACTCTTACGGCAGTAGAAGCTACTATAAACGAATCTACCGATAGCCCTCCCCTTCCTATTGAGGTACTTGCTGTTGCAGACATAGCGATCAACGCCGGCGGGCTTATTAGCCTTGTTAAAGAAAAAAAGCGTACTCGGGCGCATAAGGACAGTATCTTTCACTTAGCAGTCGACAGTCTTGGTGCTCCTGCTACGGTTATTGGCGTCTTTGGTGCTAATATCTACCCAGCTTTAGATAAAGTGGGAGCTCTAGGTCACACTGTATTGCTCACTGCCGCAGCCGTGCATACCCTTTATACTTCCCGCTCAAGCTCTACAGAAATTTGTGATGATCGAGGCTGCTAAGCCTTCTACCTTACAGTGTCCGTCCTTGTAAGTTTAGAAAATGTTTTTTAGCCCAAATAACGTGTTAATGGTGTAGTATTCGCTGCTATGCATTACGAGTGGCGTATGGGCTTCGCGGTCTATTCGAATAAATATAGTCGAACCCGGCAGTTGGTCTGCAAGATCTTTGTCGTCTATGAGCACGCTATGGTGAGTAAGCTCTGCCAGATACTCCTTTTTATGTTGTTGCACGATATGGAATGTATAGGGTGCCAACTGCGACTCGAAAGAAAGCTTTAGTTTTTGGTGTTCTTCGTCTCCAAAGGTTAAGATCTCTACTGGATATTTGCTGGCAGCGTACCGAAGTGATGCAGAAACATCAGTATATATAAAACTTAACCCCTTCATACTTTCTAATACGGCATTCACCCCTTGGGTATCTAGACCATAGGAGGTAGCATGTTTATGAAAATCGTACCATTCTAGCCCGGACTGGTGCGGATAGTAATATTCCTTGGCGTACGACATAGCATTGTCGCTATCTACTTTATATATCTGCTCTGCTTTTCGCCAAAAGGTACGATAAAACAAATGCGTGTCAAAAATCGTCCTGTCAAAATCAAAGTATATTTTCATTTTTACTTCTTACAAAGATCTTAACCTATTATCTCTACATGTATAAGCTTGGATACTCTGGCTAACTCTTCTTCCGTATAGGGCGCTATAAATACCAGCACTAAGCCGTCTGGGTCGCGCAGAGCTACTTCTACACTGCCCCAGTAATATTTGCGAACTGGAAATACTATTCTGTCTTTATAGGCTTCGATTACAGGAACAATACTCTTAACACGAATCATGGCAGAAATTTTGCCCGATGTTACTGTCTCGCCGAATACTACGGGCTTTGCTGCGATGTGCCCATCAGCTATCTCGTACTCTGCGCCGTCCGCTAGCTTGTACATTACACCCTGGTATTTTTCTGGCGCAGACGGACAACCCTGGGGTAGCGTGGCACGGAATTCTTCACTACCATACCCGAAGGCAGGCATAAACCCAAGCTTTTCGTAAAAATCACGAGATACCTGTATATCTTTTACCTTCAAATGTATCCCAATCCCTGCAAACTCCAACATATACCCTGCCTCCATTTCTTAGGAGTATTATAACTTAGTCTGCTTGATCTTTTATTTTGTCTTTAGTCGGATTAAATAACTTCCATTCACCCTCAGATACAACATCTACAATATCATCAACTACCCTTATGGCAGACCCATCATCTAATGCGTAGACAGGATTAAAACGAGTAGAAGCATATTCCTCCACCACTTTAAATCTGGCATTGTCGCAATGTGGCTCCACCTCAAAATCCACTAGTTTCATGCCAGTTAAATCAGTAATACCTGTAATGTTCGGATCTGCTGGTGGAATAGTGGCAGCATCGACGGAAGGACCAGCAACAATACTACCGGCACTTATTCCTACATAAACTTTTGGGTTGTTACTAAACCATGAGGCAAACTCTTTTTGGCGTAATGTATCTAGCAAATAGAACGTGTTACCACCACTCAAAATAGTTACATCTACTCGACTAAGCCTATCTTTCCAGTCTGCAATCGGATCCACAATCTCGACTATATCTATCCATTTAAAGCCAAAACGATACAGATTGGTTATTTGTGATATAAACCAATCTTTATTCCCTTCTTCGACATTGGCAGCGGTCGGTATAAAGCCTATTTTGACTTCCTCCGCACACTTGCCAACTAAACCTATTAGCGCGTTCGCAATAGCTTGGTTAATGATGCCTGCAGAAGTAAGAAGTAATTTCATTTAATCAATTATACTAGGCCCCTCGAACATTTTTAAGTAGGAAAACCCCCGAGGCTTATGCAAGGAGTGCGGATAGACCCGATATTCCCTGTTTTAGCCAGAAGTCTATCTCGTCAAGAGTGCTCCCTGATATATATTTTTCTTTATATGAACCTAGTGCTGACATCGCAAAAGATGCTACAACATATCCAAAAAGTGCTTCCTTTTCAGTATCAGTAAGCTCAATATACTTTTGATAAGCATCGACAACCTCGTCTATTGATCGCATAATTGTTTGTTTTTCATCACCAATGCTATATACCAGATTTGCTATGATCGCAGCATGTTCTTGTATGCGCGGATACCAGTTAGAAACAGAGAAATCAATAATTCCAACTCTACCATCGCCCACTGCGATCACGTTCTGTTTTGTAAGATCACCATGGACGAACGCTTTTGGCAAAGCTTCATGATCTATTTTTTCAAAAATATCTTTTGCTGTCGAGCATAGCCGCTTCTCTTCATCACTTAGGTATTCTTTGACCATATCGTATACAACTCTAATATTGCCAACTGCCCACATATCTTCAAAAAACGGTGGTTGGATGTTGCTTGTGTGCAATACTGCTACCTGCCTCATCAAATCATTCAACTCAAGTGTACTAGTAACACGTTTTTGAGAAAACAAGTCCTCACCTTCAACCCAATTTAATAAGACATACGGATCCTGCTTACCTTTTAAATAATTTAAACCCCTAGCACTACCATGTACGATTTTTTGAGTGTACAATCCATTGAGCGTTGATACTTGTTCAATAATCTTGGAAACTCTTTCAGTGTCTTGTGGCAAACGCGTTTTAGAAAATACTTTTAACAAAAATTTTCCCTTGCTTCCAGTAATAAGAATGTTGCAATCTTCTAGCCCCACCTCTATATAGCGCCAGTCTACAAGCTCACCAATAGCGTGTCCAGCAACTACTTTGCGTATGGAGGCTTCCATAGACATAGGATCGGTATGTATTCTATTTCCAACTATTGTCATAGGGTGATTATACATACTAATTACATTAACTGCTTTGCTCTGGTTTATACTGTAGCCAACCTGTCGCAATCCCCGTTACTTCAAAAATATTATGAGAAAAAACACGCAGCCGTTCACTATCTAACAACGCAGCGCTTATACTTTTTGCACGCTCATCGAGAATCTGTTTTACACTATCATGCATCAATATTGATCCAGAAGCCATATCAAGACCATGGAATGAATTGATATCATCAGTTTTAGGCCAATTATCTGACCCTTCGCTAATCTCTAGTTCAAAATCTGCATCCGACTCACTCAAGTCTACATCCAACACAGGTACAACTAGTGTTACATCTCCTGGTGACACAAAGTCTAAGTCATAGTGCACTTTTGCAACTGCAGGAATAATTAATTTTGCAATTTCTATTCTAATTTCTCTTTCTATGTCACTAAAAAATTTCAGTTCTACTTGAGCCATACCATTCTCCTTATCTGTTAATAATTCTATTATGCTACAATCTGACTCGTATGTAAAAATGTTGTCTGGTAATTCAGACATTTGTGTGCTATGCTTATGCTATGGCTGTTGATAACATCACTCATAAGAAACTTGTCGGCTACTTTAAACATTTAGGGATAGAGGCTGATCTGGCGGTTTTATACCTTTTCTTACTACAAAACGGTCCACAGACCGTTCTGGCTATTAGCCGCGGGCTAAAGACTGGCAGGACCAAGCTCTACCCTGCACTAGAGGAGCTGGCAGACAAGCAGCTCGTAACTATCCACGAGCGCCATTATGGTACCAACTACGAAGCGCAGCCACCAGAGGCCGTAGAATTCCTTGTGTCTGAAAAAGAACGCAAGAGTTCAGCCCTTAGGAGCGACTTGCCAGCAGCACTAAATCTGATGAAACAGCTGCAAGTTCAGTCCCCTTCAACATCGCGTATTGCAGAATATAAGGGCGTAGACGGCTTAAAACAGATGAACTACAACTTGACGAGGGCACAAAGCGAATACCGCGTGTTTGAATTAGCTGGGTTAGATAAACACCTTGGTACACACTTTGCCAATAAAATGAGACAAACATACACCACAAAAAATCTAAAAAGTTATGACCTGACCAATAATAAAAACCGCTCTACTGAACCTGGTGCAGATTTACCACATGCCGAAGTCCGCTACATAGACCCAACTGTCTTTGCGATAGAGTTCGAAATGTTTATATACGATAACGTGGTTGGACTACTCAGCTACGATAAAGAGGACATATTCGGTATAGAAATATATAACGATAAGCTCGCCCGCCAACAAAAACAAATCTTTGACCTTTTATGGTCACAAGCAATACATATCTAAAGCGCAGTGTGAATTATTTATTTCAAAAGCGTAGGACACGCCTTGAATATGTCGCTAAGTGTACTTAACATATCAGGGTTTCCGGCGATGATAGCGGCGTCCGTAAACGTTGCTTCTGTTCCATCTAGTCTTTGTACTACTCCTCCCGCCTCTTCTACTAGTAAAAACGCTGCGGCATTATCCCAAGGTTTTAGTCCGTTATGGTGGTACGCGTCAAAACGCCCGCAAGCAACATAACATAGTATAAGCACGCCACTGCCCGGGCAGCTCGTCCAGGGCATCACGCCAGATTTTTCATATATATACAGATGCCTTTTAAGGTTTCGAGACATGGCTTCATCGTCATAACTATTGCTTGTGGCTACGCTGGCACCAGCTAATTCTTTTTGGTTACTCACATATATCGGTGATCCGTTTCTGAAGGCGCCTTTGCCTTTATCTGCTGTATACAGCTCGTCTTTATAGGGGTCGTAGACTGCTCCACAGACCGGCTTACCATTTACAATGTAGCCTACCGATATAGCCGATTCTTGCATGTCTCGCTTAAAATTATAAGTTCCATCAATAGGATCGAGTACAAAACCCGTAAAACTGGGCTCGTACATCGCCTTTCTTTCTACTTCACTGTCTTCTTCGGATAGTATAATCGACTCTGGATAGAGCTTATGTAACTCTTCTCTTAGAATATTTTGCGCTTTTATGTCTGCAGCAGTAACAAAATCTTTTGCATTAGTTTTATCGCTACTACCCCGTTCTTCTGACCCGTGCATGTAGGCACCTGCTGTCTTGACTATCGGTATTAAAGTATTAGATGTTACTTCCATATACATTAATATACCATTTCATAGGTACAATAGATTCATGAACCCCCGATATTTTATTGGTATTGAATTACCGCCCGACTTGTCTAAAACTATTTCAGTAATACAAGAAGATTTATATGACCCGCAATCCTTAAGTAAACCGCTCGTACCCCACATAACACTATTACATCCTAAAATGCTCGAGACCCTATCACCTATGTATTTTGTGCCAAAGGCTAAAGAAATCGCTGCCCAAATACTACCGATAAACATTAAGCTTACAGATATAGATGTATTTCATCGAAGGACATTGTACATATCTGTAGAAAGTGCCGCACTGACACTTTTATACAATAAGTTAATAGCTTTACTTCCAGATACCATTATGGCGCAGTATCTTGGGCAAGTGTTTAGTCCGCACGTAACTCTTGCCCAAAGCTTAGGCCGCATGCCATTAACGACTGATATTAAAGATCAGTTCCAAAAAGCCACCTCTCCTCTATTCCCAACCATTTTTGACGCTAGTTATATTTCCCAATTCGTATGGGTAAGCAAAAACGAGCACAAGATCAAACCGATTAGATAACTAAGCAGTGGCCTTTTTCTGGACTCGCTTGTTCTTTGACTTAAAGCTATGATGCCCAAGTTCTCTGCGGGATTTGTCTAATTGCTCTATGTATTTTTCGTACTTGTTAAATAATCTCGAGTAATGTCCTGTAGGAGTCAGTATCTTCAAAAGTTTATTCTGTGTGTCCAGATATTCTATCAGGCTATAAAAGTCTCCGTCACCCGATACTAAGATAGCTTTGTCGTAGTTTTTCATTTCTTTCATTGCCCACAACACAAGATCTGCATCTATATTGCCCTTGACGGGCTTTTTCTCTTCTGGTTCTGTACCTAGTTTGTCTTCTGTTGTTTCCTCAGGGCGCATGCGGGTCATGTCGTACGTGGGCTTTAGTACAATTAAATAACCAGTCTCGTGCAGCTGCTGGTACATGTCTTCGAATTCTGGCACATATCCGATAAACATATAGGCGTTAGTAACCCCATACTTTTCCGTCAGATGCTTGCGTAGCTTCCGCCAGTCCATCTTCCAGCCGAACTTTTGTACACTAACGTTTAGATTTTGACTATCTATAAAGGCATATATCTTCTCCGAACGTTTTGATTTTGATCTCATATTCATATAATAACACCTTTAACTCTGCTAACCTTGGTCGAAGTGCTTAATCTTGAACGGTCTTGCCGTATACTTTTCGGCTCCTTTCCTGCTAATTACTCTCATACTATCGGCATGCCTGATTAATGCTATACTTGGCTGATGCTCGAACCCTACATACACGACATCTCTTTTGTACTGCTGGGCTTTTTGAATAGCAGGAATTAGATCTGTATCCGACGAAACAACAAATGCAGTATCGTAGCGTTTTTCAGCTGCAAGTGTAGATATATCTACTGCCAAGCGTACATCTACGCCTTTTTCAAAAAATACACCATCTCGATCCATTAGATATCCCCTGACAACTTCTATGTTCTGTTTGCCAAGGCTTGCGAATAACTTTTGCTGTGCTTGGCGCAGTGCTTGCGCTTTTTGGTTATTTTTATGCTTGCCATCAGCTCTAACAACCCCTACGTAGTACCCTATATACGATATTTTCTCGTCTGTATGCAACAGAGATTTTATAAGCTCTAGGTATCGGTACTCAAGCATATTTATTTTAGTGGGCACTAGCGTCTTGAGCTTAAAATACAAATTACTTCCATCTATGAATACCGCCACGCGCTTTTGTTTTTTAGTATCAACCATCGTATTATTATGCACCTGTAGCCAAGAAAAACAAAAGCCCTGGTGAGACTTGCTGACCAGGGGGATTTAGCCCTTTAAATATAGCAAACAACTACCCTATTGTCAAGTAGTAGTTTACTGCGACGTCTTAACAGGATCATGTAGTTCCATATGCGGCGCTAACGAACTAATTCGTCTGCCTACCTCTGCATATATCATGTCGTAAACTTCCTCATCAGAAACATTTTCTGGTATTCGCCGGGTCAATCTATAATCTAATACACCCGGCACAGCGTTAATTTCTAGTAGAGGGTACTGACCGGCTCTATCTGCCACAAAGTCTAAGCCAATAACAATCGATGTTTTAGGACCCAGTGTTCTGCCAAGTATCTTAGCCCATGCAAGCATCTCCGGAGGACATGCTAACGATTTTCTATCTATCCCGAATGCCTTTAACATTTTTCTTTTACCGTTAAAATCTACTACTGGTGGCTGTTCTTCTAGCTTGATGGCGAGTGGTATTAATATTCCGCCTTGGGCTACATTAGAGCGAAATTCGTCCGAGTCTAAGAAATACTCTGAGTCTCGGCTACCTAAATCATCCCGATAATCCAAACTAGGTGCCATCTTAGGCTGTTTAGCATCTATCTCTCGGGCTAATAGCGAAGCGCAGAGCACATTCCCTGTTACATCGACCATAACGCGGAATGTGCCAACATAACCTTTGGGTGGTTCAATGAAACGTTCAATTATTAATGAGTCCTGCTTGTATTTATTATCAGCATCAGTGGCATATGCATATAATGTACCCACTTGGTCGGGTCTATTTATAAGGTACTTCCTCTCACCTCTTTGACAACGCCAATCCTTAACTACAAAAGGCAATGTTACGCCACATAATACATCATCACTAAATGGTACGGGCTCAACTGTTGGCATCTCGGGAACCATAAGCCGGGCGTTAGCAAGCTCTTCAACCCTATTTACACTACGACCTACGGTCATAAAAGCCCCATATTCTAATCCTATTCCGCTGGGCGGATCGCTAACACTTTCTAGCATTACCCCCGTTGCCGATAGCACTTCTCGCAGTCTGCCTGCACGCGCTGTTGCCTCCTCAACTTCTCCCCGTAAACTAGTATCATGACCCCGAAAGAAATCAGCCCGCCTGCGAGCACTGTTTTCATCTGTTGTATAAATAGTGGGAACGTTTTTATTTTGAGACATTACGTATTGTATTATAGCATGTTTTTGCTTATTATACAATAACAAACTGGAACGGCCTTTATATTTATACCGCTTATAGGTGTTCGAGCGGTATGCCGGTTTTTTTTGATACTTTTCTAGCCCATATTAACAACTTCTCAAATTGGTTATCACGGGCTGTTTGCTCTGTTTCATAGCGATCAATACGTGATACAAATCCATCGATTGTATTTACAAGCCTATCAATTTTTTTGTCGAGCTCATCCTGTCGTGTCTCAATATTATTAAACCGGTCGTCAACCTGCTGGGCAAAGCTTGCAATAATATTAGACAGGTCAGTAACGGCTTCGCTTACTGAAGCCTTTATATCTTGTCGAATATCTTCTCGGAATTCTTTCCGAAAAGTATCTAGGTTTGCCTTGATTACATCATCTCTCATGTCTATAGTCTAGCATCTTTCATATAAAATTTTTTGACATCAGTGATAATATTCTTATAATCGTTTTTCTCGACATAGTCCCATGCTGCTTTATAGTCTGGCGCTTCTTGGTTACTGTTTATATCTCTTTTAAGTCGTGCAGGATCATTCAACACGTCTAAATAGATTGCTTTTGAAACGGCATGTACCGGAATATGTATAAGCGCATTAAATGTATGTTCCTTACCAAACATATCCATCCATGCGTTACCGAGTGCGAGCGGATGATCATACACCGAAAATATTTTATTATCTGTTAGTAGCTCGTGCACAAGCTCATGTGTTAGTGTATCGACGAATTCATCAGGTGACATGTCTGGATGGATGATAATCGGGTCACTCATAGGATGCACCCATGGAGCAATATGCACATCTATAATATTTTTGTGAAATTCCTGCCCCGTTAGGCCGTACATACCGTCGATTATTCTTTCTTCATAGACTTCCCAAACTTTACGAAAGGCCGCAACCCGATTGTCCATTTCTTCATATGTAGATAGCGGCTCATCTTTATTACCCCACAACTCATCAAGATGTACCGATATATTCTCATATACCAACCATGCATTCTTAATACGAATTTGCGGCTTATTCATGTTAACAGTCTCCTAAGTTCTTCTTCCTGAACCTCTATGTGGCTATGACCATACACCGAGAAAATACTTTTGCCGGAATCCCAATATTGTTTTAACTGCCCTACTATATATTTATCCCTAAATTGCCCGCTTTTAAGCGCTACCTTATTAGACACTGACACTTCCTGATAAGGATCCGATAATTTGTTAAATAGTCTGGCGTTTGTAATGTCAAATGCTACGCCCATGATATCTTCGTATATCTTCTCCATTTTTTTGATATCTAATTGATAATCGTTCCAGCCATATCTAGCGGGAAGTTCTGTAAGATAGGCAAAGTATGTATCATATACAGGTCTGTCCTTTTCTTTTGTTCTGTACCATTGGTCTATTTGGCGTACAAAATAATAATGCAATATTTCTTCCTTGCTAAAATATCTAAGCAGCTCTTCACCCTCGTCCTTGTCTTTTGGCTCTGGTGATGTGCACGTCAGCCCTGCTTTATCTGCCAAATAAACTAGATAACCTGCTTCTCCGTGGTTGGTAATTATGTCGCTACGTGAGCCGTTTACTGGTCTTATGCCCCCTTCTACGAGGACTATAGAATTATCTGCGGTTTTTCTTTTTCCTTTTATCCATTGGTCCCAATATATATCTACAATGCCGAATAAAGGATGAGACGGATCATGCACATGCATTACCCCTACATAGGAAAAGACTTGCTTGCCTTTTATGAACATCACGATATAGGGTGGCTGTTTGTAAAATTGAGTTTTATGGCTAGTATTCAAGATAATGTACGTTATCGATTAATATAGGGGCACATCGGTGTATTTAGGATCATCAACACCAACTACTGCTACAAATTCTAGGGTGTAGTTGGTTTGATGGTCTTGAGGGATAAGGAAAAAATTCGTATCGCCATCACCGACCCTCATGGCAAACAGCCCTCCTGGATCTGTTTCGACAGGTACATTTAAATACTGACAGTGTTCGTTATCTACCCAAAAGCCGACCATAGCCTTTCCGTCTACGGGTGATACCCGTAACACGGCTGCCGTATTCCAACTACGAATGATTTCTTCTGTTTCTTCCTGCGTAGCGTCTGCCGGAATAGTTGCCGCTGATGCATTACCCGGCACATGAACGATACATATTTTTGGCCAATATAGATCACCTTCTAACCCAAGCTCGATTTTCTTTAGTTTCATACTACTATTGTACTCGGCTACCGTAGAATCCCAAAAAGCTACGAAACTTAGATGCTTATAAGCGATCTTCGCGGCTGTGCCAAACACGTATAATAACCACAGCGTCGTCTTTAAGCTGCATATACCGTAACACGTACGAACCAGCGCCGTACGCCATAAAAAGCTCGCGCCTGCCAGATTCGTCTGGCATTGGCTTGCCAATATGCGGCGTCGTACCTAGCAGTTGCGCACCATGTAAAATTACGGTCGCCTCCTTACTCGCCGCCGACACGTCTTTATCATACAAAAATTGATATAAACGTTCTATATCAGTTAAAGCTTTTGGTAACCATTTTACTTGGGGCATGGGACGACTTTACCCTGCGCAAGATCCTCTAGCCATGGTTCGACAATATTGCTATCGATTGCTTTACCAGTTAGAGCGTATTGTTCCCATCTTTGTAAATCTTCGCTTTTTTCACGTTCGTACTGTTCTTCGCGGTCTATATAGGTCTCTATGGCAGTTTTCATCAGCCAATGCGGCGACCTATCACGCTTTTTGGCTAGTTCTTTTAGCCGATTACGAGTAGTCTCATCTAGCTTGACTCCTTGAGTAGTGCTCATGGTTCTATGGTAGCAATAGTTGCAACTTTTTACAACTATAAGACTTAATTTATGCCTTGTCTGTAAAACAGTAACTTACAAAACTAAGATTACTGCACCTATAGTTGCCAATAATGCCCCGAGTATCTTTTTGTTTATGTTATTTTTTTCATTCAAGAAAATTATACTCAACACCACTACTATTATTGTTTGTAGTGGTAGCAAGCCAGTCACTAGTGTAGCGTTATCTGATAGTTTAAGACCTTTAAATAATAACGTCAGTCCCGATGCAAAGCAAAAGCCAATAAGCAGAGTCAGTACAAGGCTTCTATTATTCGACAAGATTCTGAAACTCTTGACTACCACTGGACGTGTCACTGCCATTACAACAGCCATGATACTAATACTAAACAATAAATACGAAGATGGGTCGGATTGTCTATATATAATTTGATCAGTTAAAAATGTAGAGCCATATACTGCTGCCGCACCTAACCCAAATAACAGCCCTTTTCGATTGTTGCCTTTTATACTTTTTCTATTACCAAATATCACAAAAACAGCTGAGCATATACCCAGTATGCCTATAGCTTGTAAAAAGCTTACTCCAATATTTAGTAGCAGGACACTTAGTAGCCACGTTACGATCAACCTTGATGTCATTAGGATCGTAAAATCACCTGCACTGAGTAACGACAATGCCTTATTCGCTAATAAGAGACCTAAAATACCCAAGATAATATTTATGACAAAAACTACTGGAAACAACTTTATTGGTGGCATCACAAAACCAAATAGTAATGAATAAATAGCTAAAAAGAGCGCAGTAGAGACAAATACTAAAAATGAAAAATCGATATAGCTGATCCTACCTTCTTCAGTAAGTAGCTTCTTTCGTAAGATGTCCATTACAGAAAATAATGAGACCGCGGAAACAACATAAAGATACCAGTACATTAAGACCTATTCTACACTTTATAGGGCTGGCTATGGTATTTATTACAGAATAAGTAGAGAGGCTATAATATAATCGATAGGTTAAACAAAGGGAGATGCATGCAAAAAGTTGTAGACTATAAATTATTTACTGCGGATTCACCAGAGGGTCTAACGGATATAGTAACGGCTGCTATGGCTCAAGACTGGGTACCGTCCGGTACCGTAATCCAATATAAAAATGACCTCATTCAGGCTATGGTAAAATTCGAAAAGATAGGTTCTTAATCTTTTTTTCTTTTTTTTCTATATATTGCGATGATTATAATAAGCAACCCAACTGCTAATAAACTTGCTACTACAAAAAATAGTATTTTACGACTAGGATTAATATCTTCTGTTGTCTTAGCATTATCTTCAGAAATTACATCTGATTGAAAAGTATCAGTTTTATTTCCTGAGCTCCCAGTATCAGCCTCGCTTTCGCCATCCTTTTGCTCTTGAGTAAGTGCAACCGTATCTTCTTCTATAGTTGAATATGCATTATCTGATCTTCGCTGAGTAAAATATTGAGGTACCGGGGTGTTCGTTATGCCAGATGTACCACCTCCTCCGCCACCAGCATTAGAACCATCAGCAACTGCTACACATGATTCCGAGTTAAAGCTCCATACGGTATTATTACCATCGTCAACGCTATTGCAGGCAATAATAGGCATAGGGCTTAAGTTGTTACTGTCTTTTACCGTAACAAAGCTAATATCTCGAGAGCCCAAAGGATTAATATTCCACTGCGTGCCAGGAACAGAAGAATTAAGTGTTAGCAAGTTACCCGATGTCCCCTTAAGCGTCAATACTCCAAGTATGGTTTGGGTACTCCCCGCAGGAAAAGTCAGGGTACCGGGAGCGGTTCGACTGAGGTTATAAAACGTTATATCACCTGTAATTGCTTGAATGTTACCATCTAGGATTACAGTACCGTTATTGTGATTTAATATCGCGGAAGAGGATAATATTATATCGCCACCTATTGTCGAGTTGGCAGAAGGTAATGTAGCTATAGAATTATCTTGTATAAATAAGGCTCCATCAATATCAAAAGTATTATATAAACCAAAGTCGGCGGTCACGTCATTATCAATCGTCAAGTTAGGACCGACTAACCCCGTAAACCCATTGATACCATAACCCGTCACTAATTTTAAAATGCCTGTATCATTATAGGAAAGAGTACCATTCCCCGAAAAAGTACCTAAAAGCCGAAGCGTTCCTGCTCCAATCCCAACTACAGGATTTGTACCAAGAGGTAGATTACAGTTAGCATTAATTGTAACCGTAGATGTGGTGATCATAACAGTCTTCGCGATTACAACGTTATTAAATATCACGTTATTACAGCTTAATGTTGCGCTATTACCATCAAATGTCACCGTGCCACCATTAGCATTAAAGGTACCACCAGTTATCGTAAAGTTGGCAGCTACGGTCATCGTTCCAGACGGTGCTGTAAAACTACCTGATGACAAAGCGAAACTACCATTTGCAGTAACTGGCGAATAAGTTGTCAAATCAATTGTTGCCCCGTTTACAGTAAAAGTTCCTCCTGTACTTAATCCATTAAACCCAGAAAGTACAGCACCAGTATTCAGAGTTAGTGATCCATTCTCGGTTAGTTTGCCAGTGCCAGATAATGTCCCCATCAAGCTAACCGCAGCAGTCATTACGGGGTTAGCGCCTAAAGGAAGACTACAGTTCGCATTTACAGCTCTAGTCCCTGCTGTATGTGAAATATTTACTACATTAAAGGTTGTGTTATTACATGAAATGGCGCCTCCGGAATTGCCATCAAATGTAACTGTACCACCATTGGCATTGAACGTACCTCCGGATATAGTAAAAATGCTGGCAACGGTCATTGTTCCGCTCGGGGCGGTGAAGGTTCCAGATGATAAGGTGAAGGTACTATTAATATCTACCAATGCATAACTTCCAAGATTAGTAGTTGCTCCTGATATCGTAAGCGCACTGGCAATAAGTCCATTAAAGCCTGACAAAGATGCGCCACTATTAAGAATAAGATTACGAGAAGTCGTCATAGTTCCAGAACCTGTTAAAGTGCCGTTAAGCACAATCACACCTCCTACACCAGCTGTAGGATTGTTTCCTAGAGGCAAAATACAGTTAGCGTTAATAGTTTTTGTACTGATGGCTTGAGTGAATTGCACCTGGTTAAATACGGTATTATTACAAGCTAGAGTGCTACCGGTACCGGTAGTTGCAGTACTTATTTCATCAAATACGATTGTTCCACCATTAGCGTTAAAAGTAGTGCCGGAATTTAAAGTAAAGGTGCTGGCGAATGTGGCGGTGCCTGCAGGCGCGGTAAATGTCGCACCATTTTGCAGTGTAAATGTTCCATTAAAATCAGCACTGGTATAGCTGCCGAGGTTTACCGAAGCAGCGTCGATGGTGAAAGCATTAGTTACCAGGCCCGATAGTCCCGAAAGGCTTGCGCCAGCATTAATTCTAAATGTACCCGTAGTCCCAGTATTCAGCGTACCAGTTCCTGATAAAACTCCGTTAAGTGTTGCGCCCGAGGTAGAACTTTGTATGGTCGGGTTGTTCCCGAGCGGCAACGTACAGTCGCTACCGACGGTAAAAAGATTTCCTCCACTTTTATTAATGGTTACCGAATTAAAAGTAGTACCGTTGCAAGCAAGCGTGCCGCCTGAACCATCAAAGGTTACCGTGCCCCCATTAGCATTAAAGGTAGTGCCTGAATTTAGAGTGAAACCTGCAGCAAAAGTAGCCGTGGCAGATGGAGCGGTAAAAACAGCACCTGACTGAAGGAAAAAGTTAGTATTAATATCAAAGGTCGTATAGCTACCAGCGTTTAATGTAGCTCCTGCCAAAATAGTACTACCGCTAGCACCGTTAACTACAAGTCCCGTAAAGCCGGATAGTGTTCCTGTACTATTAATAGTCAGGGAGCTGTTGGTGCTTGAGCCCACAGTCATCGTGCCATTGCCTGACAAATTACCATTTAGAACCAGGCCAATATTGCCTGTAATCGTTGGGCTCGATCCCAGCGGAAGACTGCAGTTTGAGTTGACGGTTTTGGTCCCAGCAGTATGTGCAAATGTGACAAGATTGAACGTAGTATTATTACAGCTTAGAGTTGCCGTAGTTGCCCCGTCAAACGTCACGGTCCCGCCATTTTGGCTGAACGTCGGGCTGCCGGATATAGTGAAAGTGCTAGCTACCATCAGTGAGGTAGAGGGGGCGGTAAATGTTCCAGCGGTCAAGGAAAAGGCGCCGTCGACATTGAGTATATTGTTGGAGGCACTAAAGCCACCAGCAGCTTGGCTAAATGCTCCCGTAGTCTGGAGAGAACGGGCGAGACTAACCGTACCCGTGTAGCCCGAGGCAATGGTTAGGCTAGTCACCACTCCACCAAAGCCAGTATCTACTGTACTGGCTTTGGTGGATGTGGCATTAAATGTCAGCGTGTCCCCGGCTGTAGGGCAGACATCCCCGCTCCAGTTGGCGCAAGTACTCCAATTGTTATCCGCTCCGCCACCATCCCAGGTCAACGCAGCCGCTTGCGCTTGACGATTATTAAAAACTGAGAATGTTATACCCACAGTAAGCATCAAAAGAAAGCCAAACCAAGTAATAGATATTGGCTTTTTATATCTTCTTAGTGGCTTTGCCAACTCGTAAATATATTTATTTTTCATACAAACCCCGCCATCCCTGATAGCTAGTAGGTATTATACTTATGTTTTAATGATTTGTTAAATGAAATACCTAAACAGATTTAAACACTCGGCTTTTAGAATATCGAAAGAACCTAGCCATTATTTAGACGGTTTATACTTTTTTAAAAAATCAACAGTCCTGTGGCAAGTCACGGGCTAAGGGATGGAATTTTCCATTCTTGGCGGATTAAATCATCTGAGAAGTTTTCTTCTTTTAATATCCATAAGTGAGAATGAAACGAACGCCAGGATGACATAGATGTACCACAGCATACTACCCTGCTACTCTTCCGCGCGACTGAAGCTTATCAAATAATTTTTTATTATTTTTTAATACTGCCTCTATGTCTGATATAAGCGTCGTATTATCTTTCTCGTCATGAGCGTTTGCTGCCTGAGAGATATATATAGTATCTTTGTATAATTCAAAGTCATACGCCCTGCAAAAATCAACGAAATATGCCATATCCTCTGGATCAAAAAGCTGCAAAAGTTCGATCTCGGCAATTGGGCTACAATACATCTCGAAATAGTCCGGAAAATTACCTTCTAGATCTACTTTTGTAAGATTATCCCCCAACTGGGATTTTAGTTCTACGTTTTTTAGACCGCTTTTATCTCCGAGTGCTACTATATGAATCTTGGTATTGGCACGTAACTGAACGTACACAAATATTTTGGCATTGCTACCAACAATAAGATTATACACATACCCCTCTATTACCCCCTTGTGCAGAGATGTTAAAGACCCGCTAGTAAGCATACCCGCAGAGGCAACAATTGGACCGTCGTCAGTTTTACGTCTTGCCCAAGTACCATACTTTATTGCCATATAAATGCCCCATATAGCTACTGAGCCGTACACTAGTACCGGTATATTTACTTTCGTAAACCAATCGTTTAGTAGAGACATATACCAATCATAACAGAAGCTAAAGCTTCCATTCCTGCCGAGCTTAAACGTCTGAGAAGTTTACTTCATCAAACAAAACACTTGAAGATCCATGTAGATATTATTATAACCCAAGTAAACTTGCTAAGTGTTTATGATCATCAGCTATAAGATCTGGCGCGTAAGGATGATCTTCTAATTGATCGGGGGTGTGAGTAGTAGCTATGCCTACTACAAACATGCCTGCCCTCTTGGCCGACTCCACCCCTAACGGAGAATCCTCTACCGCCATTGTTTTTTCGGGATCTAATGAAAGACGGCTCAAAAGTGTATCATACGGCTCGGGATCAGGTTTGGTTCTATTAAAATGTTCCCTGCTTACGATACGCTCATTCCTAAAATATCTTGCTAATTTATGTTTGATTAAAAATGGCATTACTTCGGTATCAAGATGCGCAGTAGTAACAATAGCAAGTCGGCCTGGCTTATTAACGAATAACCTGCCAACCAAGTGGACTGCTCCTGGCATGGCAGGAAGGCCACGACTAGCTAAGACCCAATATATCTCATTTTTTATAGCCGCTACTTTTTGTGCTTCTTCTGTATTAGTAGAATCTGTTATCTTTGCCTCTCGCAAAACCCATGCAATTATTTCTAATGGGCTAGATCCATGAGAGTGAGCCGCAGCATGTATATCAGCAGAAATATCCAGATATCTGGGATCCTCCATCTGAGCAGCCATAATTGCAAACGCTTCTAATCGCGCTTGAGTATGTGTTTTGACTGTATCGGCAAGCGTGCCATCCAGATCGAGTGCTATGTCTTTAAAATTACTTAACAGTTTGTTGGACATAAGTTTCTACTTCTTTGATACCCACACGCTCTTGATTAGTAGTATCGCGGTTACGGACTGTTACGGTGTCGTCTTCTAGGGTTTGGAAGTCGATAGTTACGCAGTATGGGGTGCCGATTTCGTCTTGGCGCCGGTAGCGTTTGCCAATGTTGCCGTTGTCGTCCCACATAACGTTGCCAAATTCTGATTTAAGCATTTTGTATACTTCCTGAGCTTTTTGCGCCAGCTCTGGTTTGTTTTTGAGCAGCGGACTAACTGC
>JBBSJF010000008.1:0-19834 GCA_038257495.1 Saccharimonadales bacterium (SeqCode)
CTCATAGGTAAAACGGTAGTGACTGATACCAAGCAACATGTAGGTAAAGTTACTGATTATGCGGTAGACACTCAGACATTTATAGTTCAAAAACTCTACACCGAGCAATCCGTCTTAAAAAGTCTCATTGGCGGAGCTACTGCTATAGACCGCTCTCAAATAATAGAGATTACCAACAAAAAAATAATTATACGAGGGCCTGAAGAAAGATTATACAAACCAGCAAGAGCGTCTACGGCTGGTGTTCCTGCTGAAGCGCCTGCTTGATATCTTCGTATTTATAGCCTTGTCTGGCAAGTAATTGCATGAGTTTTTGGTCGTCTTGGTAACGTGTAAGCCTTCTTTTATTTTCTACTAGTCTTAACAGTGCTTCATTCTCCTGTTCAGTACTATTTTCTAGGAGTTCGGTAATTATGTCCGAGTTTACGCCTTTTACACGTAGCTCCGCTTGTAATGCCCTGTTGCTTCTTTGTACAGTACGCCTCCTGCTTTCAATAAGCCACTGTGCAAAAGTATGATCATTTATTAAATTCTTTTCCTTTAATTTTGTTGTGATGGTATCGCCGTATTCTGCTTTATCTTTACGATACAAATAATCTCTGATTTCTTTTTCGCTATGCGGTCGAGTATATGACTTATCTACGCACTTCATGTACCATTTTCCCGTATCAGCTTTTTTTTGTAATATAGCTATTTCTGCACCATCTAGCTCTGTGCCTACTTTTAGGCCATTTTCTAGCAGAGTGTACTCGTCTACCCCAAACGTAAAAGATCCATCTATATACACAGAAAATCTACCCGGGTTCTTTATCTGCTGCTTTATATCACTTATTTTCATGAGACAGTTCGCTTTCTATAAGCTCGCGCATATCTTTGAGCACTACACCTTGAGGGGGTTTGTATGCATATAGTAATCTTGCGGTTACCGTACTACCCAGTGAGTGTACGGTCGAATCCTGAATAAGAGCAGATAAGTCTGCTGGTCTCGCCCTTCTTACTCTTGGCACAAGTAGGGATTTTTGCGTTTCTGCCTTCTGAAGAGAATCAAGATAATCCATAGGATCTACTTCAGGTCTGCTACGCAAGCCTAAGAAGTACCTGAAAGCCGCCATAGAAGCTAGCCTGCCATCGGACCACTGGAGTACATCGTCTTGTGGTACTTCTACCGCTCTTACTACTACCTCATGTATAAGTTCGAATGCCCGAAAATAACCTGTAGGCACCCATAACGAAAACGCCTCTATACTACCTACATCAGCTGAACCAAGTTGTTCTGTGGTAATACGCATACAAGTTTTATCTTATGCTACACCTACCGCTTTAGTGCCCGGGAAGGCGGCAAAGATTAGCCTCATCGCTTCACTAGACGGCTTTCTACTTTCAGCTTTCACTGGAACCATAAGGACATTTACTAAAAATGGACATTCTGTACAAGGTGCTAGACCTACATCTAAACCACATTCTATTACACAATCTTCAAGTGTTTTCATAACTTTATTTCCTTTTTAATCTTTCTATACTTCTACTTTTGCTGTCAAAACTTTTTTACTGAGCTCTACTAACATTTTAGGATTGTCGCGCAGGTACTGCTTGGCAGCTTCGCGACCTTGGGCTATTTTATTACCTTCGTAGCTGTACCATGCTCCAGCTTTGTCTATAATGCCGCGGCTTGCAGCCATATCCAGCACGTCACCTTCGGTACTGATACCTTCGTTATACATAATGTCGAACTCTGCTTCGCGGAAAGGTGGAGCTATCTTGTTCTTAACGACTTTAACGCGTGTACGGTTGCCGATAATATCGTCTCCAGACTTGATCTGTGCAATGCGGCGAATGTCCATACGTAAAGATGCATAGAATTTAAGAGCATTACCACCGGTAGTCGTCTCGGGGTTACCAAACATCACGCCAATTTTCATTCGAAGTTGGTTAATAAAGATTACCGTACAGTTACTTTTACTAATAATAGCCGTAAGCTTACGCAGCGCCTGGCTCATTAACCGTGCCTGTAAGCCCATATGTGCAGCGCCCATGTCGCCTTCGATTTCTGCTTGAGGCACTAGGGCGGCAACGGAGTCTACTACAATGAGATCAACCGCGTTGCTTCTGACGAGTGTTTCTACAATCTCTAGTGCCTGCTCACCATTATCTGGCTGAGATAAAAGCAAGTTTTCGGTATCTACGCCGATACGCCGCGCATAAGACGGGTCAAGCGCGTGCTCGGCATCGATAAATGCTGCAATACCGCCTTCTCTTTGGATTTCCGCAAGTACATGAAGGCTAAGAGTGGTTTTACCAGAACTTTCTGGACCATATATCTCTATGATACGACCTTTCGGTATGCCGCCGCCAAGGGCTAGATCTAAGGATACGCTGCCTGTATGTACTGTTTCGACATCGACTTTATGAGACGAGCCAAGTCGCATAATACTACCCTTACCAAACTGTTTCTCGATCTGTTCTACAGCAAGCCCCAGAGCTTTTATCTTTCCTTCGCTCGCATTGGTTTTCTCGGTCTTTTCGTCCTTCGCCATGTAAAATCTCCCTAAAGTCTTAGTAGTTTTCAGTACCTAATTATAGCAACATAACTTCCTGCATTGCTGTTGTAATAATACCCTCTAATCCCTACACTAGTAAGTAAGCATGAACAAAATAAAAAGCGCTGGTTTTACTCTTGTAGAAATTATGATCGTCATTACTATTTTAGTAACACTCTCGGCTATTACCTATTCTATTGCCGTGCCAAATTGGCGGGCAAGAAGCCACTATGTAGCTAGCGTAGCCGAATTAAACGCCATCGGTAATGCCGTACAACTCTACGTAGGTACGAATAATGATTATCCAGCAGATGTAAGCAGAGGAATTTTACCCGTAGGCTTGGGTCCGCTACTTCAAAAGGACGGTATGAACGGCTCGTGGCCCACTCCTCCTTATCCAGGAGCTGTATATGATTACGACTACACAGACAGCCCTGAAAGAATCGTACAAGTAAGCCTGCGATACTGTGACGCCGGAGACACTGCTACGTGTAAGAAAAATTTTCCTAGAGAAGATTTTGTAACAGATGCATGGGACAGCAACAGTAGTATCTATTATTGTATTAAAGGACCCTGCAGGGCTCATTTCTCTCAACCAGCAGAACATCCTGGGTATTGCATTAACTGTGGTAATAAAGCTCGTGTTTACTAGCTTAATTCTAAAGATCTCTCGCATAATAAGCCCTGGATTCCAAAAGTGAAGATTTTTTGTTCAGAATCTAGTAAAGGCTGACGATGCGTACCTATGGTACATTGAGGAAGTTTTTGCTAGGTTCTGGGCAAAAAGGTGCTTTTGGAGCCTGGTGGTTATTTTGCAAGAGGTCTTATATACTAAAGCGTAAGTATTATGCGAATATCTGACTCTCTGGTAGAAGTGCTATTAAATAAAGCTGAAAAGGTAACATCCGAACAGCTTAGCTCTTTAAAGGAGCAAGAAGCTAGCGAGAAAAAACCGCTTCAGGATCTTGTGATCAGAGGGAATATCCTTACAGAGAAAGAACTTACTAAGCTTTATGCCGAAGAGATAGATGTACCTTTTATAGAACTCAACGCTAAAGATATTAAGCGAGATATCCTGAAGCTGATCCCAGAACGTATAGCAAATAGATACCGAGTAGTTCTTTTCGGCGTAGAGGAAGATGGTTCTAAACTGCTCGCCATGGAAGACCCCGACGACATTCAGGCAATAACCTTTTTACAAAAACAACTTGGCAACGACTTAAAAGTATTTATAGCTACTACAACCCACGTACAGCAAGCTCTTGACCAATATCGTGGCAATGTCGGATCCGAACTTACGAAAGTACTTTCTCCAGACGAAACTGATGAAATCGACGAGAGCGGAGTAGACGAGGAGGACTTAGCAGAAGATTCGCCTATCGCCCAGACAGTAAATTTGATTATCGAATACGCAATCAAATCGGGGGCAAGTGATATACATATAGAGCCCCGAGAAACCTACGTAACCGTTCGCTACCGCGTAGATGGCATTTTAAAAGAAGCCAATAAACTTCCTAAAAAAGTACATAGTGCCCTTATATCTCGAATTAAGATCCTGTCCAACTTAAAAATTGACGAACGTCGTGCTCCCCAAGACGGACGGTTCAAAATACAAGTTGGCAGCACCGTATATGCCCTACGTGTCTCAACTCTACCTATAACGGACGGCGAAAAAGTAGTGATGCGTATCTTGAACGAGTCTAGTAAAGCAGCCACCTTAGAAGAATTGGGGTATTGGGGTCAGGCACTAGAGACGGTTAATAAGGCAATAGTACAACCCCACGGCATGGTTCTCGTAACAGGACCTACTGGATCTGGTAAATCGACAAGCTTATTTAGCATACTAAGTTTACTCAATAATCCTACAGTCAATATCTCGACCATCGAGGATCCGGTCGAGTACAAGATACCAGGTACCAACCAAACACAGGTAAATCCGATAGCTGGCATGACATTTGTTGCCGGTTTACGTGCCCTGCTTCGCCAAGATCCAAACATTATTATGGTCGGTGAGATACGCGATACCGAAACAGCCGGATTAGCTGTCCAAGCGGCTCTAACGGGACATTTAGTTTTTGCCACGCTCCACACCAATAACGCTGCGACCTGTTTGCCGCGCCTTTTAGATATGAACATCGAACCATTCCTGATAGCCAGCACGGTACGCGCTGTAGTAGGTCAACGACTAGTCAGAAGGCTATGTGTCGACTGCCGATATAGTATCGAGCCCGATGAGCCAACACTTAAGCAAATAGCCGCAATATTCAAGACCGACCAAGCCTCTACCATGAAATACATACACGAACTCGAAACACGAGCTCTCGAAGGCGGAATTGGCAAGTCGAATCTATCGAAAATAAATAAAGAGTCTACTGATGAATTAGCAACAACTGAGAGCAAAATCATCAAGCTATGGAAAGCTAAAGACAACGGTTGCGACAGCTGTAGTCGCACAGGCTATAAGGGTAGGATGGGTATCTATGAGGTACTGGACAACACGAGTATTATCCAAAAACTTATCGTTAGCAGCGCTACAAGTGAAGTTATACAAGACACTGGCATCAAACAGGGCACGGTCATCATGCAGCTAGATGGATTTATAAAAGCCCTTCGAGGGCAAACAACTATAGAAGAAATACTAAGGGTCACAACGGTCAAATAACTATGCCACGCTTTAGCTATACTGCCACCAAAGACGGAAAAACCATCCAAGGCTCTGCCGAAGCGATAAATCGAGAAGCGGTAATTGCATTACTCGCAAAAGAGAATGCGAGAGCTCTGGTTATAAAGCAAGAGGCTGGTAAAAAAGATCTCGCTATCCTTAATAGACTTTTAGGCACGAACAAAGTAAAACTCAAAGATATGGTGATCTTCTCCCGCCAGCTCTCTACCATGATCTCGGCTGGAGTCCCTTTGCCGCGCTGCCTGGCTACATTAGAGGCTCAGACGACAAACAAATATTTTAAGACTGTCATCCAAAGCATTTCTAAAGACGTTGAGGGAGGTATTTCTATGGCTGATGCTTTTGCAAAATATCCCCATGTTTTTTCCGATATTTTTGTCAATATGGTTAGAGCTGGCGAAGAGGGAGGTATTTTAGACGAAATCTTAAAGCGAGTGGCAGCGCAATTAGAGCAAGATTCCAGTATGCGTAAGAAAATTAAAAGTGCCAGCGCCTACCCAACGGCTATATTTGTCATTACAGTGATCGCGTTTTTTGGCATTATGCTTTTTGCTATGCCTAAAATAGGTAAGATCCTATTAGATCTTGGTGGCGAAGATGCAAAATTACCGCCCCTTACACTAGCCATGCTCGCTATTAGTAACGCCATGAAAAGCCAAGCTGTACTTATTATTGGGGGCTCTATCGGTACGGTTGTAGGTATAAAGTGGTATATTTCTACGCCTAAAGGCAAATACAACTTTCATAGGTTCTTGCTGCGGGTACCAGTACTAAAAGATCTAATTCGAAAAATTGCCGTCGCCCGTTTTGCTCGAACATTTGCGTCTTTAATGTCGTCTGGTGTGACCGTACTGGACGCATTAGAGTCTACGGGTGGGGCTATCGGTAATAAGGTTATCGAAGCAGAGCTACGGGCAGCTGCAATAGAAGTTAAAAACGGGAAACAGTTGAGTGAACCCTTATCGCGCAGTAAGAACTTTCCTGCTATCGTCAGCCAGATGCTCGCAATTGGTGAAGAAACGGGGCAAATAGATACAATCTTAGTGAAGGTAGCAGACTTCTACGACGAGGAAGTTACTACTGTTATAGATAGTCTTAGTTCTCTCATTGAACCGATTATGATAGTTATCCTTGGAGGGGTGGTTGGGTTAATCGCTGCAAGCGTAATGGGTCCAATTGCCTCGCTAAGTAAAAATATTGGTACATAAGCTAGCTAAAACTGTTGACGATATAAAACTTATGCTTATAATCTACTAACAGATACTTACCGCGTTTATGGTGAGATCTTACTAAAACAATAAACAAGGAGGGTGGGTAATGTTCTCACTTAAACGCAAACAATCAGGTTTTACTATCGTAGAACTTCTGATTGTAATTGTCGTTATTATCATATTAGCTGGTCTAGTGATCACTACGTTCGTAGGAGTTCAACAGAAAGCTCGTGATACAGAACGACGAACAGATATTAACGCAGTACACGCACAAGTAGAAGCCTACTATGCACAGAATGGTAAATATCCATCATTGGCAAATATGAACGACACTGCAGCGAGTACCGGCTTCCGGGCTGCGAGCCTAAAGGGTCTTGACGGAGGAGCCTATAGTGATCCTAAGACTACAGGTACAAATACGTTTGCAGACCCTGTTGCAGCTGGATATGTATATTACTACTCTGTTATCCCAGGAAGTTGTGACAACACGACAACCGACTGTACAGGATATACCCTTACGGCAAACCTAGAGTCTGGTGGAACCTACACCAAAGCTAGTCTAACTAACTAGTTAACATCTGCTCTAGGAAAAACCGGTCGCTATATGTGACCGGTTTTTGTATACTTAACCTTAAGCGTATGATGTGGGTATTTAATACAAAGTTAAGAAAATCGTCTTCAGGTTTTACGGTAGTAGAACTGCTAATCACACTTGGCATAATCCTGAGTGTATTTGGGGCCTTTATTATTGCATTTACCACTATACAAAGTATCAACAAGAAGGCACTTGATATTATTAGTGCAAATACCGCTGCTTTTTCAAAGATCGAGGAGTATGAAAACAAGAACTATACTTCTCTACCATCTACCTTACCGGTGGGAACACTCCAAGAAGTAGAAGATTTTAGCAGTAGTTTGCCTACTACGCTAAAGAATCCTCGGGTAGGGAAAGTGTATATAAACAGTACATCCAGCACTTTAAAGCACGTAGTTGTGACCGTTAATTACGGTAGTGGCGCAGACCTAAGGACGTTACAATATTCGAGTTTTATTCAACGAAATGGTGTAGGTAGGTAATGGATAATAAAAAAATTAACTCTAATGGCTTTACACTCGTTGAATTATTAGTAGTAGCACCTATAGTAATGATAGTAGTTATCGGCCTTATGAGCTTTTTGTTCAATTTATATGGTCAACTCACGCAACAAGGCGTACAGCTTAGCTTACAAGTAGAAGCCCAATCTATCGTTTTTTCCATGCAAGACGACGTATTTTTTGCATCCGCCTTCGTCAATACTAAAAACGAAAATTTGATAGATTCATATGCACCCTCGGGTGGATGGAACTACAGCACCACGCCCCAAACCCTCATTATTTCCTACCCCGCAACTACTCAAAACCACCGAATAGCAACAAGACAACTCGTGCACATTAACGAGCTCGGCTGTACACCACCCGAAACTTTGGAAGAAAATTCACTTCTTTATAATAATGTTATCTATTTCCTAGAAGGATCCAACCTATACAAACGCATATTAACAGCCCCCTCAAGTCTCGCAACATGTGGCACAAGCTACCAAAGGCAAAGTTGCCCTGAAGCAAATGCCACCAGCGCATGCCCTGCCGATAGACTCTTAACTTCTAAGGTAGAGAGTTTCAATATAGAATATTATAATGTCGATAATACTTTAGTAAGCGTTCCTGAAGAAGCGAGCAGAATCAAAGTCAGTTTGGCACTTAAAGAAAAAGCTTATGCAGAAGACGTCCGGAGCAACATCAGCTTAACCATGAAGAGGCTAAACCAATGATGTTAGTTCTAAAAAACAAATCTAAAGGTTTTGTAATGCCTATAGTTATCTTTATGATTGTGGTGATGTCTTTTATTGCATATGCAGCTTTACTTCAAGCCAATAACAGTCTTAACCTAGCGTATAAACATGCATATTTACAGATGGCCCGCGTAGCCAGTAAGGCTGCAATAGACTATGCACAGGAACAATTCGACAATGCTCCCTGCGGGGCCTATACGGGAACTACCGAAACAGACCTCGTTAGTAACGATAACTATAGAGTCACGTTTAAGTCAGATGTTGTTTCTACTTCTCCAGATGGATATGACAAAACCATTAATGGCACCGGGAGCGTATACCTACCCAAGCTTTCCACTGCTGCCAGATACGTGTTTGATGTCCGATCTGAAGTAGTACGTACCTACGCACTCTGCAAAACTCCAGACAATTTCGCTCCACTCATCTGGCTCGATGCCAGCGATACTACTACTCTTAGAAAAGTGACCTCCCCTGTATTAAATTCTGCACCATCGACCTCTTATGGAGCCGCAGGCGACTCGACACGTGATACTTTAGAAGAGAGGGCTGATAACGGCTCGCAGACTGCAGAGTCTTGGGCGAGTAATGATTTCGAAATGCACTCCTGTGACTCGTCCGAATTCTCTAACGCAATATGTTCATCAAATACGACAAAATATACAAATATTGGGTTAGTCTTCTCGGGAGCAAACGTGCCTAAAAACTCATCAATTATTTCCGCTAGTATTAAACTCGCTTGCACTACCCCATCAGGACAAGCGGGCAGTCTCGACTCCAAAATATATGGTCTCTACAATTCTAGTACAAACCCCCATAGATCTCCTTTTACGCGGACAGGCTCAAACCAGATATTATCAGGCTTAAATACTCCTTCCTTGCGCACATCTACATCTGCAACAGTTACTTCTAACAACTGCCCTCCTGGCAATAATACAGTTTTCGATGTTACGGCTATTGCCCAAGAGATGGTCAATAATACAAACTGGGATCCTACCAACCCTACTAATGGTGGTCGCATGGCATTCGGTTTTACACGTACTGGAGGTGCCGGTAGTAGACATTTCCTCAAGGCAGGCAACGCTCTTAATATCTCCTACTCCAGTTCTTCACTCATACAAGCAAATAATACAGAAAGCCTTGGCGCCTGGCTAGATAAGTCTGGTAATGGAAATCATGCGCTACAAACATATGGTAATGCAGCCGCCCGACAAGATAACCAGATAAATGGTAAGACAATTGTACGATTTAATAATGGAACCATGTTAAGCTCACTTACTAATATCTTAAACAACAGGAGAGAGATGTCCGTAATTGCCGTGACAAAATCAAAGTTTAGCACGTCGGCCAACGATGGACGCCTCGTGTCTGGTTTAAGCTCCTCGGTAAATGATGACTCGATAACACAAAAATCGATCATCCCGCTTTATAGACACAATACCAGTAGTGGCTTCTCCAATACATATGACGGTTCAAGTAGCTCATATCGAACAAATGCAACTTGCGGTAGTGTATGCGACGAGCAGCCGTATCTATATTCATCACATTTTGAATTAGACCAAACGGATAGCGTACTATCTACACTACGAGGCAATGGAGCAATACTCCAAACTAAAGAAAATATTAGCCCAACCACTACAACACCCCCCTACTCATTTAGCCTAGATCAATTTTATTTCGGTGGCACAAGAAACGGCTCGGGCGGATCAAGTTATCTGAATGGAGATTACGCTGAGATTATAGTCTATGCTCATAAATTACAATGCAGGGAAATAGAAGCAATAGAAGAGTACTTAAGAGCAAAATGGGCTATCTCTGCCACACAATACACATCAACATGTCCAGTAGAAACTATCCCAACTCTTTAAAATCTGTTAAACTTAAACATAGTATTTATGCTTTTTAAGTGGGCAATCGATGGATAAAACATACTTCTATAAAGACAAACCGATCTTCGGGCTCGACATTGGCTATAACAGCTTAAAAGTGATGCAAATTAGAGGTGCTTCTGGTAAGAATAAAATGCTAGTTAGCGGCTACGGTGTCACGAGTTTTGACCCTGCTTATATCCAAGGGGGAGTGATAGTGGAGCCAGAAAAGCTCGCAAAAGTAACCAAAGAGCTTTTCGATAACTCTATAGTGGGCAAAATAACTACCCGGCGGGTAGCGGCTACCATACCAGCAGCGCGAACATTTAACCGTGCCATGATATTGCCAAAGTTAAGTAAAAAAGACATGGACGGTGCCGTAAAATTGGAAGCAGAGCAGTATATCCCTGTTCCATTAGACGACTTATATCTCGATTATGATATTAGTGTGCAAAACGAAAAAGAAACTCACCTTCTGGCTGTAGCCGCTCCGCGCAAAGTAATAGAATCCTATATGACTTACCTGCGAATACTGGGTCTAGAAGTTGCAGCGCTAGAAACTACTATCGCATCAGCTGGACGTCTAGTTGCACAAGCCGAACAAAGCACAACCCCCACCGTGCTTATCGATCTTGGTTCTTTATCTACTGACATCACGATATACGATAACGGTTTGGTAGTTACTGGAACAGTTCCAGGCGGAGGAGACATCTTTACACAATCTATAGCCGACAAACTAAAAGTTACCTTAAGCGAAGCTCATACGATAAAAACAAAATACGGGCTAGGAGTAAGTAAGAAGCAAAAAGAAATAACAGACTCTCTTGACATAAGTCTTGTTCAACTGAGTAAAGAGATAAAACGCATGGTACGTTACTATGAAGAGCGTGCTGGAGAAGGAGCTAGGATTGGACAAGTAGTCACCATGGGTGGCGGGGCAAACATGCCAGGATTATCAGATTATCTAACAAGCATGCTTAGACTTCCTGTCAGAATGTGTAGCCCTTGGGAAAACATTACATTCGGTCACCTACCCCCACCTAACTCTGTAGAGAAATCTATGTATATCACCGTGGCGGGCTTGGCGCTTATCAAGCCGAAGGATATTTTTGTATGATTAATCTGCTACCATTATCCGTTAGAGAAGACATACTATACGCACGTCGTAATAGCTTCCTCTCTAAATGGGTTACAAGACTCGTTATGGTAGTAATTACGCTATCTATGATTATCGGGGCAGGGTATTTTTATATAGGTCAGAATACGAATAATCTGGAGAAACAAGTCGACCAGTCTAAGCAACAGTTGGCAAGTCAAAAAGTAGAAGAGACTCAAAAAAAAGTAGAAGATATATCCGGCAATATAAAACTCATTACCAAAGTATTATCCAAGCAAGTATTATTTTCAAAGCTTCTTAAGCAAGTGGGCACCGTCATGCCGCCAGACACAATACTCGATAAACTTGAATTAAACAACGAGGTTAGTGGCGGCTTAGACATATCTGCTCTCGCAAAAAGTTATGACTCTGCTACCCAAGTACAAGTAAACCTTCAAGATAAAGATAACGGAATATTTGAGAAAGTTGATATAAATAGCGTCTCTTGTTCTAGTACAAGTGGCACTGCGAAACCCGACCCGTCTAGTATCGCTGCGCAATACCCATGCAGAGTTAGCTTAAGAGCACTATTTAAGAAGAACAACCCATATTTATTAGTTAATGACCGAGGCATAAACAAGCCTGCTCAGCCGGAGCCAAAGCAATGAGCAGCAAACGCTTCTTCTACGTAATGATAGCTTGCGTTTTTTTGTTGACTATAAGCGTATTTGGAATTGTCTTTTTAGGTAACAATATTCTACAAAACAAATCTAAAAAATTAGTCGAGCTAAAGCTCGAAAGTAGACTAATAGAAGAGCAACAACTTGCGCTAATCGCAGCAAACAAAGACATAGACACATACAACACTCTTGACACTATAGCCAAAACTATCGTTCCACGAGACAAAGACCAAGCTAAGGCAGTAAGGGATATTATACAAATTGCTAAAGAAAATGGTATTGCGATTGACAGTATTACTTTCCCTACGTCTACGTTAGGGTCTAAGCAGGCTGCTCCGCCCACGCCAGCTACAACAGAAGGTGCGGCAGCAGCGGCACCTATAGTACCAAAGGATAGCCAAATTAAAGCAGTAGAAGGTGTCAGTGGTGTTTTCTCCATGCAATTAGACGTAACCCCTAGTAGCTCTAAGCCGATTACCTACCAGGAATTTATTAATTTCTTAAGCCGACTTGAGAATAACCAACGTACTGCCCAAATATCCCGAATTAACATTACACCCAAAGGAGATAAAATCACGTTTACTCTATCAATTAACATATTTATAAAGCCATGAAATTAAATACTAAAACACTTGTTACAAGACTGAACGCCCTTGCTATTAAAGGCAAGCGCTACTTTTCATTATTAGCCTTTTTGGTCGTAGCTTGCCTCGTAGGGTTTCTGGTAGTAAAGATTAATCTTTTAAGTAATCAAGAACCACCACAGGAAGTAATTGACGCGAAGCTATTAGAAGTACGTAGGCCACGTGTCGACGAAAAGGTAGTTAAAGTTCTACAGGATCTTGAGGATAATAATATCGAAACACAAAGTATATTCATTAAAGCCCGAGATAACCCATTTGCAGAAAGTAATTAAACTAATGATCTAGTTACCGTATTGCTTTATGCTTGCCTCATGGGCACCTACTATATCTTTTGCGCATTGGTATGGAAATGGCACATACTCAAAAAGATAGTTATTTTGCTCGCCAGCGGTCTCTACGACTAATGTGCCAAAGTTAAATACTCGTGGTATAAAACCATTTTGCGTAACCGTAACGTCCTGGATTTCGCCTAGGCTTATTTGTGATATTTTACGGTTAAATATCGTTTTGTATAGAACCTGGGCTATCTTCTCGGAGGTCACAAATAGCACACTTGCCCTATAGATATAAATACCTATAAACATCGTAACAAGACTAAAGCCAGCTAATATAATCCCTAGTACTAGTATGCCTGCCCTAAGAAGATCTACATTTACTCCTGCACCTACATCTTCAGGTATAAAATAGCTTATAGCCGTAGCAATACCAAATAATATAGCAGCAATACCAATGCCCATTACATATATAAAGAACATTCCGATCGGATGTTTTCTTATTTCACAGATAATTGTTTCGTCTTCGTCAAATTCAATCAATTCAAAGAATTTTTGTCCAAACGAACTAAGTTTACGTCTTTCTTGTTCAGAATGAGATATTGTAGGAGCTGGTTTAGTGTCATTTTCCATCGATGGGTACATTATAGCAATTCTCCTTGCTCTTTTAATAGACTCTTGCCTAAGTGTTTATATGCTTTATATGTCGCTTTCCTGCCTCTTGGTGTGCGCTCTAAAAGTCCGATTTGCATGAGGTATGGTTCGAAGAAATCTTCTATAGTACTGCGCTCATCACCTGTTAATGCGGCAATTGTATCAAGCCCTACTGGGCCCCCCTTATAATGGTCGATGATACTTTCTAGGACACGCCTATCGGCAGGGTCGAGCCCAAGCTCGTCGATTTCGAGTAGTGCAAGAGCTTTATTGGTAATAGATTGATCGATAATACCATCGCCATTTACGTCGGCGTAGTCCCGAACTCGCTTCAGCAACCTATTAGCAATACGAGGCGTTAGACGAGCCCGGCTACTCAGTTGCTTCGCTGCCTCGCTATTAATCTTAACTCCAAGTATTGCGGCGGCTCGTTCAATAATCTGTGCTATTTGGTCTGGAGTATAGAACTCTAGCCTATGTTGCAAACCAAAGCGGTCTCGCAAGGGTGCAGCCAAAGCTCCTGTCCGAGTAGTGGCACCAATAAGCGTAAATTTTGGTAAGTCTAATCTTAAGCTACGGGCCGAGGGTCCTTTGCCGAGCATTATATCGAGCTTAAAATCTTCCATGGCACTATAAAGCACCTCTTCTACGCTTCTATTAAGCCTATGAATCTCATCGATAAATAATATATCCCCGTCCTGTAAATTGGTAAGCAAGCTGGCAAGATCACCTGCCCGCTCAATTGCCGGACCACTCGTAATACGTATGCTCGAGCCCATTTCATTAGCGATCACACTCGCCATTGTAGTTTTACCTAAACCCGGAGGACCATATAAAAGCACGTGGTCTATGGGCTCACCACGCTTTTTTGCAGCAGCTATTGCCAGCTGCAAGTTCTTAACCATCCGCTCTTGTCCTATATAACCGCTAAAATCTTTAGGTCGTAGAGTTACTTCTAGTTCTACCTCTACCGGGTCATCCGCGGATACATCAGTAGTTATTATTCTCTCAATTGCCATAATTTATGCCTGCAGAGCCTTTTTAATACGTTCTTCCAGAGGAAGATCAGTGGAAACATTCTGTAGCGAGCTTTGGGCATCGGATTCGCTGTAGCCTAACGCTACAAGTGCCATCACCGCCTCGTCTGCAAGGTTTATGCCTCCGCGGGTTACGAGATACTCCGCATCACTACTAGCTACTAACCCCACTTTGTCTCGTAGTTCTACTACTATTTGTTCTGCGGCTCGCTTACCTACACCCTTGGCTGTTTGCAAGAATTTCACATCTCCCGCAGCAATAGCAGCCTTAACATCGTCACCCGTACCAATACCAAGCACCGCCAGAGCTACTTTAGGTCCAACATTTTTTACGCTCAGTAGCTGCTCAAATAGTACTTTGGTACTACCATGTAAAAACCCAAATAAATCATGCGAATCTTCTCGTATATGCTCGTGAATATATATTTTAGTCTGACCACCAACGAGGACGAAGTTAAAATCGCTCACGGTTACGTATACACCGTAACCCACTCCGCTCACGTCAATTACGACAGAACCGTCTACACGCTTCTCGTCTATCTTCCCCATCAAAGTAGCAATCATAGATAGTAGTATATCCTATACCCTGCCCCTACACGACATACCGCACTGCTTGGTCTACATATCTGTCATTGACATACAAATAGCTGTCGCTAGTGCATCGGCACAGTCATCGGGCTTGGGAACTACCTGCAAACAAAGCAATATCTTTACCATTTCTTGAATTTGTTTTTTATCTGCTCTGCCATAACCAGTAAGTGCCTGCTTTATTTGCAATGGCGTATATTCATATAAATCCAATCCTGCTTGTTTGCCACACAGTAGCACCACCCCCCGAGCTTGGCTGACACTCATGGCAGTAGTCACATTCTGCGCAAAGAACAGTTTTTCTACGGCTATCTTTTCCGGCTTATGCAACTCTATAATTTCCGTTATTTCGTTATAGATCGTAAATAACCTATCGCTATCCGGCTGGTTGGGCGGTGTACGAATAACTCCGGCATCTACTAAAGTATGTTTACGGCCATTAGTATCAATAACCCCAAAACCTAATATCCCCGTCCCCGGATCAATGCCTAATATTCGCATATTCTCTCTACAGTAGTTCTTCCGAAATATCAAAGTTAACATGGGTGCTGCTTACGTCGTCGATTGCTTCGAGGGCGTCCATCATTCGCATGATCTTGCCCGCGGTTGAAGAATCCAGTACCTCAACAGTATTCTTTGGTACATAAGTTAGTTCTGCTTCTAACACTTCTACTCCGCCATCCTGCAGTACCTTGCGTACTTTCGCTAGCTCCTTAGGATCAGTATAGACAATAGATTCGTCTCCCTCTTCTTCCTGCATATCTTGGGCACCCGCATCTAGCACAGCCATTAATAGGTCATCCCCCCTGCCCTTAACGCGTAACATTCCCTTATGCTCAAACTGAAATGCTACCGCACCTTTTTCGGCAATGCTACCGCCATGCTTGCTAAATGCCAATTTTACTTCGGGATAGGTCCGATTGATATTATCGGTCGCACATTCTACTAATACTGCTACGCCGCCCGGACCATAGCCTTCATAAAGTAGCTCCTGCAATTGCGCAGCATTCTTATCTTTAACCCTATCGATTGCACGTTGAATATTAGCAGCCGGCATATTAGCAGCCTTGGCTTTATCTACTGCCATGCGCAATGCAAAATTCATATCTGGGTCGGTGCCACTTCTGGCGGCTAAGGCAACATTATTGGCAAGCTTAGTAAACAATACTCCTCGCTTAGCATCGTTAGCGCCTTTGGCGCGCTTGATCGTTTCCCATTTACTGTGCCCAGACATTAACTCTCCTATTTAGACTGCATCTATATCTGTTATTCTACGGTTTTGTTGCCGATAGCGCAATAACCCAAGTCCAAGCACGCAGATAAAAACATAAGAAATAACTAGCATCCAAAGGCTAATCTTGACTTCATAGCTGGCTTTTGGAAACCTACTGACAATATCGGATATCTCTAGCATATACGTTAGTAGTTGTTTTGCCGGCCATCCTATTAATGCCGCTACCCAAGGCATAAACATTCCTGTAATGCCCGCAAACAAAGACAATAACATAGCAAAAGGCACAAGTGGCACCACCAAAATATTTGCCAACAAGCCGTAGGTAGGTAATACCCCAAACAAATAAAGTGAGTAAGGCAAAACTAATATCTGCGCAGAGAACGCCTCTACCACAAGCTGCACAATTATAGATGGCTTCTTGCGCTTAGATATCTTATTCAGTAATAAAGGCGCCAGTATCAACACGCCAAAAAACGCTAAAAACGACAAATACCAGCCAATATCTCGCCATACGTAAGCTGGGTTCCAAAGCGCGGTAGCTGCCGCACTGACGAGTAGCACTACGATGGCATTGATCCGCCTGCCAAAATACCAAGCCGTCAAACTTAGCACACTCACGATAGATGCTCGTACGATAGACGCACTAAAACCCGTAAACAAAAGGAAAAGTCCTATCAAAACTAACGATAGTACGAGTGACTGATAGCGCGACTTCTTTGCCCTAAGCCGTGATGCAAACCGAACCAATATAGTGAGGTTATAACCCGAGACAGCAACAATGTGCGTCAGCCCAGCTATACGTAGCGCGTCGTTTGTATCGTCTGGTAGCTCGCTCCGCTGTCCTAGCAATAGCCCGAGAGCAAACGGCGCAGCTGGCTCCGGTAGCGCATTATACATCCCAGCATAAAACCTCCGCCTAAGTTTTTCGATAACCGACCCGGACCTTCCAAGTACTTCGATTTTCGCAAAGCTTATCGATCCCACTCTCGAGCTCGTAGCTGGATACATCTTACCTTCGACATGCACGGTATCTCCTCGCACGACAGAAGCTACACCATGCCCCCGTACCCGCACACGCCCTGGCAGATTTGTGCCAAATGGTTCTTCTAAATGAATTTGCTCCACATCGAATTCTGTTTGACCATTATCAAAATATGTCCCGTCGCTCACCGCTTTTGCTTCAAAAACCACTTCATTTTTATAGAGCTCATTATATGTCTCGTACCTACTATTAACTTCAGAACCACGCCATACACCGATAGATAGCCCAGCAAACACAACACAAAGTAGCGTCGCCATAGTCTTACGCGGTAAAAGAACCAGAGCCGCCGCCACAAATAGTACGCCAAACCCTAGCGGCAGCACATAGAGCAAACCACTGAGTAAACCCACCAGAATGCTCATACAAAAAGCTGCAACCAATACCGTCTGACGTACACGCGTCTTCATTCGCAGAATAATATCAAAACAGAAGGTCACATACAAAAATATTCAGTTAATCCACAGCTAGAAAACTATATATTTTTATGTGGCTCTACTGCTACTGATAATAATAAAAGTTACAAAAATAACAAAGATAACGAGTTCAACAATCCCTAATATTAGCCCTGCAAGCGCATGACCTTTGGCGCCTGGAGTGGGATTTGTTTTATATTTTGATAGTCCCATTATTCCCAGTACTACACCAGCTACAGAAAACAAGAGACCAATTATTGGTATAAGCCCGAAGACTCCAAAGTAATAGGCAAAAAGTGCTGGCTTGTTCTTGGTAGGCATCAATACTTGCATGCTATCATTTGTATTTTGAGGAGCTTGGGCGGGTACACTCGGCTGTACTGGTTGTTGCGATTGCAAATCTGGGTTCATGTCAATCCTTGTATTAAGGTTAATTTAACTATTAGTATTACCTATTATTTCTAAACATCAAGCGACGAACCTAGGATTGTCTTCTCGCCTAGTATATAAACATTAAAAACTGCCTTGATGCGAGCTATCGGTTCTCTGCGATCACTATTATTAGCTTCAACGCCGCTGCTAATGCCGTACGATGATATACCGAAGTGTCTGCATAGATAAATCGCTCGTGGTAAGTGCGAGCCAGCACTAAAAATTATTACTTCGTTCACGTTAAAGACTTTTGCCGCTCGCTCGCAAGATTCATAGGTACTACGCCCTGCATAATCGGTTTGCAGCTTATCTGCTGAAATATGTTTGGTATCTACTAGATACTTTTTCATGGCTTCGGGCTCATTATAATAATCGAACCGGTTATCGCCAGATAATATAAGCTTATCTACTCTACCCGATTCTAAGGCTTCAGCTGCTGTATCCAGACGAGCCTGAAGCTCCTTATATGGCTTACCTTCTTTGGTTATGCCAGCTCCTAAAACTAGTCCTACTTTTACATGTCTATCATCTTCGGCACTCAGGATATACTGGGCATTTGCACCAACAACTTTGTTGGTAATATACAACACTGTCCCTAAGATTATAAGCATTAAAACGATAAAGAATATAAGTACTTTGCTGTAGTTCTTTATGACGAATGTGACTTTATAAAATATATTTTTAATGCTATCTACCATTATCCAACTTTACAAAACAATTATAGCCTACTATCCGTTAGCCTCTACTTAAGGGTAGCTTTTTTATAATACTATCTAGTAATATGCCCACTGAGTTATATTAGGGGATAGACCAACGATTGTTGGAATATCGCCAACATAAGCCTTATCTACAAAATAGTACGCAATACTCCTAGAATGTCCCTCGAGCAATACCTTTTTAGCATTCATACTTTCGCTCACAAGTATGATTGGCGGTAAAGTTTGCTGCTGTTTTATCTTGCCCGATATTTGCTTAATTAATGCACTATCGACATTTAAGACATGCTCACCACGACTTATCCGTTCCGCCGTTGCAGACAGTAGGCGCTCTTCGTCAGTCATAAGTACACTACTTTTTAAACGGTAGGCACGAGCTAGCTCGTCTTGCGTGATTGTTGCAAGTGTCCATGCAATATCACTTGGGAAGTTAGTAAACAGTTCTTTATCCGGCCACCCTCTGCATAGACCCAATACGTTTGCCCTTTTCTGATTCTGGTTGCTAGCCGTGTAGTCGGGATTCTCAATTAAATTCTCATCATATCCCAGCATGGACAACGCTTTTAGGCTACCTTCTCGAAAACGAGACGAATGAAGCTCAGCTTTTAAAAACTCACCAATCATTTCCTCTTCTTTTATGTTGCGAATGGTGAGCATGAAGTTAACTATAACAAAAAGAGTTCGACTCTGTGGCTATGCCAGTCCTATGAGGATCACCTATATTTGCAGAATTAGGGAGGTGTGGGAATAATTACAACTATTATAGATACCCACGGGTAAACCCGTGGTGCTTAGGTCGGAATACAATTAGAGCGTTAGCTCTAATTGGTCTGCATCCTGGATACCCTGATGTTCTACGTAGTGCTTGATAGTCGCTTCATCTAGACCGATACTGCTGACA
>JBBSJF010000009.1:0-18603 GCA_038257495.1 Saccharimonadales bacterium (SeqCode)
CCTTTACTGGTAACGGTTCCGCCCTGACCATGGTAGACGCGACTACCCTAAACAGCCAGAACGGTTCTTTCTACCAAAACGCCACTAATATCAATGCCGGCACATTAGCTGATCAACGTCTTTCTAACAACGTTGCGTTTATTAACAATGATAATAACTTCTTGGGTAATAATACATTTGCCGGTTCGACTACCCAAAACGGCCAAGCTGTCTTTACGGCTAACCCATCAGGTGCCCTCGTTAACCAGGGTAGTGTCTATGTCAACCCGTCCGGTGCTAATCCTACCGATACCTTACTGGGTCTAGCGGTTAACGGTACACAGAAGCTAAGGGTTGATGCCTCTGGCAATGTTTATGCTAATAACATCATCCTGAACGGCTCGGTTACCTCTGGTAATACTACGGTCAGCAACCTCACCGTCCTCAACAACACTACCTTAGGCACCACTGCTGCCAATACCACCACCGTGAACTCGACCACCACCTTCCAAGCACCGGTGACCCACAACTCTACCACCACTCTCAATGGCACCACCACCGCCACCGGCCTGACCAACAACGGCAGCCTCACCCAGAACGGTAGCGGCACTTTCAACAACACTGTTTCTGTCACCGGCAACACCAGCCTGTCTACCTTAAGTGCCATCACGGCTACTCTAAATGCCCTGAGTGTCACTACCAACGCCACCATTGGCGGCACCCTCAGTGTCACCGGCGCTACCACCCTCAACAACGGCCTGTCTGTCACGGGCAACGGCACCTTTACGGGCAACCTTAGCGTTGCCACCCTCAACTCTCTCAGCATCGGCAACGCCAGCGGCAACATCCCAGTCTCTAACGGCACCCTTAACACCAATCTTAACGCCGACTTACTAGATGGACTTGATTCATCCGCCTTTGCCTCCGCCACCAATGCCTTTACCCAAGGCGGCAACGCCTTCGGCACTCTCGCTACCCTCGGTACTAACGATGCTAACGGCCTCGTCCTAGAAACTAACAATATCGAACGGCTGCGGATCGATAGTAGTGGCAACGTCGGTATCGGCACCACCGCCCCGGCTTACAGACTGGATGTTGTAGGTGATATTAATTCATCTACTGCTCTGCGAGTCGGCGATACTACGGTCTGTACATCCTCCGGCTGTACCGGTGCTGGCGGAGCAGCGAGTTTTGTCCAGGGTGGTAATACCTTTGGAGCAATTGCCAATCTCGGTACCAATGATGCGTTTGATCTCAACTTGCTTACTGGTGGCACCTCCAAACTGACCATCCTAAACTCCAACGGCAACGTCGGCATCGGCACAACTGCTCCAAATGAGCAGCTTGAAATCACTGGCAACTTTAGACTACCTCAAACCACAGCTACGACCGGCATAATTAAGATGGGAAGCGTCACCTATATTCACAGCTTTGGTAGCAATACAAACTTCTTTGCAGGTTATCAAGCGGGCAATTTGACTACAAGTAGCTTGGGCAACACAGTTATTGGTTATGCCGCAGGAAACGTTTTATCCTCCGGAAATTACAACGCACTGTTTGGAGGTCAAGCCGGTCAGAGTTTGACCACAGGGACAGGTAATACCTACTTGGGAAGAGCAGCGGGAGCAACCGCAACAGGAGGACAGGCTAACACAGCCGTAGGATACAGTGCTCTCGGAGGTGCTAATCCAGGCAACAACAATACAGCAGTTGGGTATAATGCAGGTCTTGTCACTACAGGCGCCGACAATGTATTCATTGGAGAACTTGCAGGGTACTCCAATACTTCGGGGAGTTCCAATATCTTTATTGGAAAAAGGGCTGGCCTCACTTACTCCACCACCCAATCAAACCAATTTATAGCAGGGGATACCGCAGGCCCTATAAATAATGTCTACTTTGGCCGAGGTCGTGAAGCTGCTGCTCCTTCTTCCTATACTATTAATGGTACCGGTGGAAGTGGAACTAATATCGCCGGTGCCAATCTTCAGCTCGCCGGTGGGAAAGGTACAGGAAATGCAGCAGGAGGCGACATCCTTCTCCAAACCTCAGATGCTGGCGCCACGGGTGCCGCCCTGCAATCCTTAACCACAAAACTGACAGTAAAGGCTTCTGGCAATGTCGGGATTGGCACCACAGCACCCCTTTCCAAGCTTGACATAAGGGGAACTGATTCAGGGAGCCTTGCCGGCACGACAAGTCTTGCTACTGTTAATATCAGCTCAACCAATGCTTATGGCGCCAATGTCGGCCCTTCCCTCCAATTTAGTGGTGACAATGGCAGCCTTAACCCATTTGGATTTAGCGCAATCAAGGGCGCCAAAGAAGCTGCCGGTGTAGGATTTGCAGGGTATATGGCTTTCTATACCACCCCTGCAGGCAGTGTTCAGGCAGAACGGGTAAGAATTGACAGCACGGGCAACGTCGGTATTGGGACGACTGTTCCGGGGGCAAAGCTTCAACTTGGTACTGGTGCAGCTGGAACCATTGGGCAAATTATTAAAGGTATAGCTGGCCAAACTGCCGACTTGTTACAGGCTCAAGACAGCACCGGCGCTGTACTAGCCAGGATTGATGCTGGCGGGAACCTGACGGTCAAAAACACAGCCGTGCAGGGCACGCTGAGTGTCACGGGCGCCGTTACTCTTAGCTCTACGCTGACTGTAGGTGGTAACGCAACTTTTAACGGCAATGTTGCTAGCTTTAGCAACAACGTACGCGGCATAGACCAAGCCATTACCACCGGAGCAACCACCCAAGCCGTTACATTTGGTACAGCCTATCCAGACGCCGCCTATGCCGTTAACTGTACCGCCAACTACAACACTACTTGCTATGTAACAGGCAAAGCCACCACCGGCTTTACCCTCAACTTCGGCACCGCCGCTCCTGCTGCTTCAACAGTTGACTGGTTTGTCGCCCATTAATCCTTGATAGGACCGTATTATAGTAGGATACGCATATGCTTAGAAAAGCGACCTAATCTGTGAGATGAATGTGTTAACTAAGTATTTTGATAAGCATAATAATGGAGATATCTTATACCCCTAGTATCGTCGAATACATAAAGTATACAAATAGTGCTTGACACGGGTGATATATATACCTAAAGTAAACACTAGGATTATTAAAATGAAAATTCAAAAAAATATAAAACAAGTAGTTTATTTGCTCACATGCCTGTTAGCATCTGGTTCAGTAGTATTTGCTGCGCCTACTCCGACCTTAACACAGACTATTACAGCTGGAGTACTTAGTACGGATATTTTGGATGCAACGCGTAACCCAGTGGCTGCGCCGGCGGTTTCTATGAGCTCAAAGGCTTTTGCGTTCGATTGTCAGACTGGGGCTAACGCATCTACGGGCACGCTAGGTACAAACACCGAAAGAGTATATGTAATTAACCCTGGTGGAGCTAACAATGGCTGGAACCTGACTATGGCTGCTACAGGTGGCGCAACAACCACTTGGGCTAATGGTGGAGCCACGAGGTTAATAGATTTTAACGATCCAACTACCGGTGGTTGTACAGATGGTGCAGATACTGATACAGCCTCTGGCCAGATGACTGTTAACCCGTCTGTGGGCACACTTACAACGGACTGCGCATCTTGTACTGCCACAGGTGTTACTAAGGGTGCTTCCTCTGCATTCTCTCAGGGTGTTACGGATTCTCTAACTGTTTTGTCGGCAGCAGCCGGGTCTGATGATATATGGCGCGGTTACTTGACTGGGACATCTCTTAGCCAGGTTATCCCTGGCGAAACACCAGCTGATACGTATACCTTGAATCTTACTCTTACCGCTACAGCTCTTTAGCAGTAGACGCAGCGCATACCTAGCAGTTACAATAGAGCTAGGAGAGGTATGGTTACAAGGACATTCCGGGGGTTTATAGTATTACTTTTCTTGGCGCTTATTGTACCAGGATCTTATGCTAATGCAGTAGAATACGGTGGTCTGGGAGGAGTACCGGCAAACCCAGACCCAAACAACCCACGTAGTAAGTCTATCTTTATATATAATTTAGCCCCGGGCCAGAGCAAGCTAGACGCTGTTAATGTCGTTAATAATACGAACGAAACAAAAATAGTCGAGGTATATGTCGCCGACTCAGAGATTGCGAGCGGTGGGTCATTTGCATGCCGACAAAAAGTTGACCCTAAAGAAGAAGTAGGCAGATGGATTAACGTAGCACAAAGCGAAATTAGCCTCGCTCCTTTAACAAACCAGGTCGTACCCTTTGAGGTTAAAATACCCGATGGAACCAGCGTAGGAGAGCATAACGGCTGTGTGGTGATTCAGGAAAAGAATGCCACACCAGAGCAGGCCGGAAATGGCGTGCAGCTAAGTTTTCGTTCTGCTATCAGGGTTGCTATAACGGTTCCAGGAGACATACGTAAAAACGTAGAGTTTACTGGCTTGAATATAAGGCCAGAACCCAAGAACTATATTATTACCGCCCAGTTAAACAATAAAGGCAACGTTTCTTTGGATACAGATGTGCAGGTAAGCGTGAGAGACATATTTGGCCGTAGTGTATATAAAAACGGCGGCGTATACCCACTTTTGGCACAAAAAAACACAGCAGATTTTAACTTCGAATTTCCACGTCCATTTTGGGGCGGATTTTATACATTTACGGGTACGGCTGAGTATAACGGCGATACAAATGCTCGTCTAGGTGACTCGGCGCCTAAAAATATTCGTAAATATGCGCCGAAGAAACTATTATTTATACTTCCGAATCCGGTTGCGATCGGGGTAGAGCTACTGTTACTTGCCATTATCCTTACATTTGCGTTTATGATTACTAAACGAATAAGGAATCGCAAAAAAGTTTCTAAGAGTTGGGAGTCGTATGCTGTTCAAGAAGGGGACACGCTTATAAAACTCGCATCGAAGAGACACACAAAGTGGAAAACGATCGCCAAAATCAATAAGATTCGAGCTCCTTATGAACTTCACGAAGGCATGAACATAAGATTGCCTATCAAACGTAATAAAGCCGAGTAGGTCTAGGGTATGAATAGGCTTCAGAGATTATCCCTTTATATCAGAGTAGGTACGCTGATGATTGGAAGTCTTATTGTAATTTTTGGGAGCTTGGTCGAAACGAAAAAAACCCAAGCCGCTACCGGACTGGTTACTACAAATGGAGCTGGCGGACAGGGAGTAAATGCGTGGACTACACCAGCCAATGCCCAGGGAACTACCGATGACAATATCTATGCTACGGCTGCGCCTGCTCAGAATGCCAGAATATCTGGGCTATGGAACACCTATAATTTTGACACCAACCTACCTCTACATGCTGCTATTACAAAAGTAGAGATAATAGCACAATATAAGGTCAACACAGCTACGCTTGTAGCGGGTAACCTAGAGGTGCAAGCAGTGGTAGGAGGTACAGACTGCCCGGTTACAGCTGTAACTAACGGGAGCTTACCTACGACTGACTTTAACTTTGTTGTCGATGTCACCTCTTGTATGACGTGGACTAGAACCAATCTATTGAACGCTAACCTTGCTACAAGAATCGCGGCATTTCGTAGTTCAGTATTGGGTATGACATTCTCGCTAGATTATGTTCAGGTGAGGGTTACGTATAATACACCGGATTATGAACAAGCAGCCTACCGTTGGTATGATAATGCCGATTCTACGGCAGTGGGTAGCGTGCTTGCGAACCAAAATAGTGCCCCGACGCTCTATGCTCCAAGGGACCGCATACGTCTACGAACACTATTGCACGTAACCACCACGGCGTTGTTAACAAATTCAGAAATATTTAAGCTACAGTATGCTCAAAAAGGGGCGTCATGTGCGAGCTCTACCTACTTTGACGTAACGGCGAGTAGTATAGTTGCTTATTATAACAATCCTACTCCTGCCAGTGGAGCCAGTCTGACGACTGGAGCAACTGACCCTACTCACCTAGGGCATACTATAGCTGCGCAGGCTTACTCCGAAATCAATCCTTTCTCTATTTTGAATAATGTATCTACGGGTCAAGACGGACTATGGGATGTGGTATTAGTAGGTAATGGTGCTGTGGCAAATACAACGTATTGTTTTAGAATGGTTTATAACGGTAGTAGTGTACTGACTACTTATACAGTATACCCAGAGCTGACGACTTCGCCGAGCGGGAGCCTAGGTGCTGATATAGTAGATGCTGCTGGATCATCGGTAGGTGCGCCCTCATTTGATTTTAGCAGCTTGGTTGCGCCCATTAATTGCACGGCCTCAACGGCTACTTTAGGTACAAACTTACAACGATTAAGACTCAAAAATACTACTGATACACCCGGGTGGAGCTTGTCTATAGCAGCAACGGCTGGGAATGGTGCCTTATGGTCTGCAGGAACGCCCAAATATGATTTTAACGATGGTTCTGGTGCTCCGGCTGGTTGTGCTGCAGGACTGGATAGTGATACGTATGGCGGTCAGATGACTATAAATGCTGCACCTGGCACGCTCAGTACCCGAGCTGTATCTATGTGTAATACAACGGGTATAACTAAGGGCGCATCGGCTGCATTTGTAGAGGGTGTTACAGACTCTATAACTGTTATGAGCGGATCGGCTTCGGCAGCTACTGGTTGCTTTTGGGAGCTCATTAATGTGGCGGTAACTCAACAAGTCCCCGGCGGCCAACCTACGGGCTCCTATAGTATTAATATGACCTTAACGGCGGTAGCAAACTAATGAGAACGAGAAATCTCTTGCTACTGACATGTATGAGCATGGCGCTAGTAGCTAATACTTCTTCTCCTGCCGTAGTAGAAGCAAGTTCAAGTCCTGCTATCACCCTGGCTATAACGCCTATGCAATGTACTATAGAACGTATTCAGGATGGCGTTCAGGAAGTGGTGAGGATCACCCCAGCTTCGTGCCAAAAGGCTATTAATATTATAAATTATAATTGACATTAGCAACATGCTATGATAACATAAGTACATTCGAAAGATTTCGAAGAGGGTTTTCGGCTATATCGGCTGGAGACCCTCTTTTATTTCTCATCGAGAGACTAATGTAAGAAAGGAATAATAGTATTATGGCTGGAACAAAATTAGGTGGCAAAGCAGCTGCTATGACCAACAAAGCTAAGTATGGCAAAGATTTTTATGCAAAAATCGGAGCTAAAGGTGGCAAGCTAGGTCGCACTGGTGGTTTTTTCGCAAACCGAGAACTTGCTCGTGAAGCAGGTCGTGCCGGTGGTCGTATTAGTCGTCGCACCAAGAAGACTGTATAAGTAAACAGTTTAAAAATATAAAAAGACGTCTTTATTTAGGACGTCTTTTTGATTTTGCGATATGTTCTGCATAGTACCGAGTTCGTTACGTTCCATGTGCCTAGACAATTTATGCATTTATATTTCGTAGGACTCTCTTGGATGCCATTTTGAGTACAAGATGGGCACATACTCCGCTGGTATTGCCAATCGCGGTAGGTGTCTAAGCAATCCTGTATATGGTCTTCTGGTATGGATAATCCGAGTTTGGTGGCGACGGCTTTTGCTTCTTCCCAAGCATCTACTTCGAGGGCTATGAGCTCGTTATCCGAACTATATGTACCGTGTTCGCAAATAGCGTGACCCAGCTCGTGCAGGAGTGTCCACCGAGCAGTTGATATGTCTGCATCGGCTTTATAGTACACAGCACTATCTTTAGAAGACCATACGAAAGTATGACCCTTAAAAAAATGTATATCTGGATATAGCTGTTGTAATTCTGATACCAGACTAGATATGTTGCTGGATATATTCGTAGCAACCATATATTACCGCTTCCTCTGGTCTTTGTGCTTTAAATATGGGGGGGATAGAAAACATCGGAGAACTATATATCTTGAGGTCTTCTTCCAACCTAGCCTGAAATTTGTCTAAATGAGTGCCCACGCCGCCGCCGATAATAACTACTTCCGGCGTGTAGCTAGCTATAAGGTTAATAAGCCCTACGGCGATGTTATGGGCAATTACATACCAAATTCTCGGGTCTTCGATATCGCTGGCTTTCATCTGGTATTTATTGTATATAGCTTTTCCGGAGGCAAATTTTTCCCATCGTTCAAATCTGCCTTCGTGTTCTAACAGCATGTGTCCTACCTCGCTATCTTGCAAGACTACATCGATGACTCCGTCTACTACCATCACACTGCCAATACCGGTACTAATAGTTACATAAAGCGCTTTCTTGTACGTATCTTTGAGTAATATGGCTTCTGAGAGACCGGCAAGTTTAGAATCGTTCTCTATGAGCGTAGGCGTATGTGTAATGAGCTCAAGATCTGCCTGCAAAGGTATATTTTCCCAGGGAAGATTACTAAACGCCAGTACGACTCCCGTGCTGTCTTTTCTGCTTATTTTACCCGGAGCTGCGCTACATACTCTATCGAAGTTTTTATGTTCTAAGCCATCGATACTTTCAGTAAGTGTCTGAAGAAACTGATCATAATCCTGTGGGGTAGGAAACTTGATAGATTCGACTATAGAACCTTGTTTATTTAATACGGCCAATAGAGTTTTGGTGCCGCCAATATCGATACATAAATACATACCAATAGTGTACCTTATATTGTTTGTGCGCCCACCTCTTTACTTACAGATACGTTAAGGTGTATAATTACTACTAATCTGAACGGGTCAAACAACTTACGGGTTGCCGCAGTAATATGAGGAGGACATGTTTTCATGTCAAAGAGTATGGTTACTATGGATGAGCTGCTTGCAGCCAGTGAAGTACAGCAAATTAAAGTGGGAGATGTAATCGAAGCTACGATTACATCTGTTAAGAAACACGAGATCTGGGTTGATCTTGGTGCTAACGGAGTCGGTTGTATTATGCGCCGCGAAATTGGTCATGGTGCGCAAGAAGTCGGACAGACGGTTACGGTTAGCGTGGTTGATCCAGAAATGGATGAGGGCTATGCGCTACTGAGCATGAAGCGAGCCGTAAAAGACAAGGGTTGGGACGAAGTGCAACGTATCTTTGATGCTGGAGAGATCATTACCATCACACCTTACGATGCCAACAGAGGAGGCTTACTTGTAGAGCTAGAAGGCATAAGAGGCTTCTTGCCCGTATCGCAGCTTGCAGCAGGGCACTATCCGCGCGTTTCTGGTGCCGACAAAGACGAAATCTTGCAGAAGCTGAATGCGCTTACCCAAGAATCGATTAAAGTTCGCATCTTAGACGTAAGCCGTAAAGACAACAAGCTTATATTCTCAGAAAAAGAAGCCGTAAAAGACGAAATGCAAGCTCTATTTGAAGAGCTTAAAGTAGGTGACGAAGTAGACGGTATGATCACGGGCGTTATAGATTTTGGCGCATTCGTGAACGTCAATGGAATCGAAGGACTCATACATATCAGCGAGATTAGCTGGGAACGGGTAGAAGACCCTCGTAATTATGTAAAAGTCGGTCAGTCAGTCAAGGCAAAGATCATCGCTATAGATAAAGACCGCCTAAGTCTAAGCCTTAAGCAAATGAGTGAAGACCCATGGTTACAAGAAGTTAAGGCATTCTCTAAGGGTGATATCGTCGAAGGCAAAGTAACCCGTATTACTCCTTTCGGCGCGTTCGTACAGCTTAGTTCATCCGTAGAAGCCTTGGTGCATGTATCAGAGATGGGCGAAGATGAGAGTGTTGACCCTGAGAAGCTATTTCAGCTCAACGAGAAGAAAAAATTTAAGGTGTTAGATATAGATACCGATGGTCGAAAGATCGCACTTAGCCTTAAAGACGCTAAGTAGAAAGATTACCCGTGGATAGAAAGATAGAAATCGAAGAGCATGTCACTGTCAGCGCCTTAGCCGACCATCTTTCTATCCCTGTAACTAAGCTTGTTGCAGAACTTTTTAAGAACGGTATTATGGCGACCGTAAACGAGAAGATCGATATTGATACCGCTCAGATTATTGTTAAAGAATTGGCTATCGACGTAGAACTCGTAAAAAAGGAAAACAAGCTCGTAGAACAGGTTCGGAAACGTCCCGAAAATAGTAGCAAAGCTACAAAAAGACCTCCCGTTATTGCCGTTATGGGGCACGTGGATCATGGTAAAACGAGTTTACTCGATGCAATTCGTGGCGCAGATGTAGTGAAGGGCGAAGCAGGCGGTATAACCCAGCACATATCGGCGTATCAGATTACACACAACGATAATAAAATAACATTTCTTGATACACCCGGGCATGAAGCTTTTGCGGCTCTGCGCGAGCACGGCGCTAAGCTGACCGACATGGCTATAATCGTAGTTGCTGCGGATGACGGCATAAAGCCGCAGACGCTTGAGGCTATACGATTTGCACGTAAAGCTGGTGTCAAGATGATCATCGCTGTCAATAAAATGGATAAAACTGGCGCAGATATTAACCGCCTAAAACAGCAACTATCCGAAAATGAGCTCATGCCCGAAGAGTGGGGCGGAGATACGGTTATTCTGCCTATATCCGCAAAAACGGGGGAAGGTGTTAAAGAGCTTTTGGATATGATTGTTCTGGTGTCGGATATAGAAGAGCTTAAGGCAGACTACGACGTGCCAGGCAGTGGGCTTATTATTGAAGCTCATATGGAACAAGGTCGAGGTTCTGTAGCCGTAGCCTTGGTAGAGCATGGAGTACTACGACCGGGTAACTTTGTCGTGGCGGGTAGCACCTATGCGAAGATCCGTAACCTTGAGACCACCACGGGAGGGGTCTTAAAGGAAGCCGGTCCATCTACGCCGGTTATCATGACAGGCTTTAAGGTCTTGCCAGAGTTTGCAGATGAGTTTGTGGTGGTAGGTTCGGAAAAAGAAGCACGCCAAAAGAGTGCTGCATACGCTACAGAAAAAGAACATACGGGCACACTGGACATGACAAGCTCTGAACTTATCCGTATGATTAACCGAAATAACCAAACTCAAGAAGTAAACGTTATTATTAAAGCCGATGTGCAGGGTTCTCTCACCTCAGTTTTAGACAGTCTAAAAACGTTAGACACTGATGAAGTAGCCCTGAGGATCGTAGGTTCGGGCGTGGGCGCAATCAGTGAGAACGATACACGCCTTGCGACTACGACCAAAGCGATTATATATGGTTTTCATGTTGAAGTGCCTTCGTCGGTTAAGCAACAAGCTAACCGAGACAAAGTCGATGTCCGCTTGTTCAAGGTAATATACGAGCTCATCGATGACGCTCGACTGGAGCTAGAGAAGAACTTAGCCCCAGAGATTATCGAAGAAAGTTTGGGTCGGCTGCTCGTAAGAGGCGTATTTAAGATTACCAAACAAGAGATTATTTGTGGTGGAGAAGTTACGAAGGGTAGGCTAGCTGTTCCTTCTCTTGCCAAGCTTTTCCGTGGCGATGAGTTGCTGAGCGAAGTCGAGGTGGTAGCCCTCAAACATGGTCCTCAAGAAGCTCGTGAAGTGCTCGAGGGTGAAATGTGTGGAGTGAGCTTTAAACCGTTATCCAAGACCGATGTACAAGAAGGTGATAGACTAGAATTCTTTACGAGGACCACTAAAGAACGTAAATTGTAGTTAGAGCTAGCAGTCTGATAATATAGTAGAGTAAAGGAACAAAAGTATGTTTAAACTAGACGATGATTTTCTAAAAGAACTTGGTTTGGGTGCATTGCCAGCAGAAGAAAAAAATAAAATGTTGGCTCATATCTATGAGACATTAGAAATGCGAGTTGGCATGAAGCTAGCGGAGCAAATGACAGACGCCCAATTAGACGAGTTCGAAGCATTTATAGATCGTAAAGATGAGCCAGGTGCCCTTAGGTGGCTAGAGACTAATTTCCCTAATTATAAAGACGTTGTAGCTAAAGAACTCGAAACATTAAAACAAGAGATTAAGCAAAATGCCGAAGCTATATTAGCAGCCGCTGCACCCGTGCCTACACAAGATCAACTGCAACCTCCTCAGGCTGCATAGGGATTTTTCTTTAGGTGTGGTCTCCGTAGCCGGCTATAAAGGCACTGCTTGGCATTTCGTTTTTACCAGCTGGTTTCAATTTTTTAATTCGTAGAGAACCTTCGGAACATCCTATGAGTAATTGGTCATTCACCACTGTTATTTTACCTTTTTCTACCTCTATATTACTAGCCTCTGCCGATGTTATTATTACATCTTTACCTGCCAAAACGGTCTTACTTTTAGGCCATTCCAGGTATGCGCGTATCTCACGCTCTATCTGTATTGCTGGTTTTTGCCAGTCGATAATACCATCTGCTTTAGTAAGTTTTCTAGAATATGTTGGATCTACCGTATTATCCTGGCCTTCGGGTATTACTTTGCCGGAAACGTATTGAGGGATAACTGATTTTAAAGAGTTATGACTTAACTTTATGAGCTCCTGAGTTAGAGAGGGGGTAGTCGTCTCGCTGGTGATTTTAATTAAATCGCTTTGAGCTAGTAGAGGGCCTTCGTCCATTTTTTTTACTATCATCATCAGGCTTACACCCGTCTCTGCGTCGCCTCCAAGAATAGCAAAACTAATAGGATCGGCACCCCGCCATCGAGGTAATAGCGAGAAATGACTATTAATAATACCCAAAGGGAAGTAATCTATGACATCTTGGTTAATAATAAAGCCGTAGTCGATGACAACACCTAGACGGCTCGTAGTAGGTGCGGTAGCAAAGAGCTCTGATATTGATGCTTTATCAGCAGGGCAAAACGTTTTAAGACTAAGACGTTTACAAAGCTCTAGAACAGGGAAAGGGTCTTTATGATGAGGTGGCTGAGGCTTAGTAATAACCACTTCTATAATAAAATCCTCTGCCAGGAGCTCCAAGGACGCAGCTGCTACTGGTCCACTACCAAAGAATACTATTGTTTCTGACATCTTTTTCATAATCTAATTTCTCTAGCTCACCATTCTTTTTTAATTCGTAAAATGCATCTGGATTATCTTTTATATGGTCGATATAAACGATGCCCTTAGTATGGTCTATTTCGTGCTGAAATACACGAGCCAGATAGCCGTCTGCCTTCATGCTAAATTCCTTACCTTCAAGGTCGTATGCTTTAATTCGGATTTTGGTATGGCGTGGAACTTTACCGGAGATATCTTTAATACTCAGACAACCCTCGAAGTCCTCTTCTATCGAGCCTTCGTACTTGGTAATCGTGGGGTTGATAAATGTTACGTATTTTGCTGCCGTTCGATGGCTAAAATCTTCTCGAACAATTACGACGCGGTACAATGCGTTAACTTGCACCGCCGCGAGGGCAACCGTAAGTTCGTGAGGTCGGCTTTTGTCCCAATCTATAACCGCAGATTCCATGTCTAAGATCAGCTGTTTAATTTCTTTGGTTACAAGACCTACTTTCCGAGAAGGAGTTCTCAGACTGGCATGGGGCAGCGTAATGATACTTTCTTTTTTCATAATAATTTATAAAAGTATAACAGATTACATAAGGTTTATGGGGTCGAGGTCTGCTATAAAGTTTGCAGGTAAATGGAGGGCAATATCTACTAAGTTGGAACGGTTGGTACTGTCACAGATCATTTGCCACCGATAAGTATTACCTATTTTTTCTACTGGAGAAGGTGATGGCTGGTGGATACGAGTTTGGGTATTTGTCTCCCGGAGCTTCTCGTACAGATTCTTCATAGCTTTCATGCTGCCACTTTGTGTTTTACGTGAGCATTCAATTTTGAGTTGATGTCGGAAGGGTGGCAAGCCAAAAGTCTTACGTATTGCCAGCTGCTGTTTATAAAATCCTAGCCAGTCCTGATTGATAACTTTATTAATAAGAATAGAGCCTGGCTGAAACGTTTGTAGTACGACCCGACCAGCGGCTTGTCCTTGGCGACCAACCCTACCTACTACCTGATAGAGTTCCTGGAACGTTCGCTCGTCGGCAGTGTAATCGGGGATAGCTAAGCTCGAGTCGGTATTAATAACCCCGACAGTTGTAAGGTTCGGTATATCATGTCCTTTAATGAGCATTTGGGTGCCAAGTATAATGTCTATTTCGCCATTTTTAACTTTTTCGTACTGGGTGGCAAACGAAGCATCTACTTTATTATCCGAGTCGAACCGTGCGACCACTGCATGTGGGAATAACTTATTCAACTCTACCTCGAGTGATTTGGTACCAGGCGACTTATAAGATATTTCGCTACTTTTACACTCTGGACACGAACTGACAGGGTGCTTTATGTATTCGCACATATGGCAACGTATATGATGCTGGTCGGCATGAAAATGAAGCAAAGAGTCGCAGCGTGGGCATGTATCTTTCCAGCCACAACTATCGCATACGATGAGCCGCGATGTCCCTCTGCGATTGAGATATATCAGAGATTGTTTATTTTGCTCCAAGGTGGTTCGCAGGGCGAGTAGTAATTCGTCCGAGAACACTTTAGAGGAGCTAAAATTATCTTTTTTAGATATATCTACGACCGTCGTAATTCGTTTGGGTTTACCTCCTATAGCTGACATGGATAGAATCGGCAAATTTTTAGATTCGTATCCGTAGTATTCGCTAATTGGCGGGGTGGCACTCCCAAGTACAAGCTTGGCATCGTGGAGCATGCGCAACTTAGCGGCGACTCTAGGCGCGTAGTAATACGGCGTCTTTTCTTGCTTATAGGCATTCTCGTGGATCTCGTCTACCACTAGTAAGCCTACATTCTTTACTGGTGCGAATAATGCAGACCTCGGACCTATAACGATTATAGGAGATTCGCTATGCATTACTTGTAGCCATTTATCTCGCCTTGTAGCTGGTGTCATTTGGGAATGTATATATATCACTTGCTCATGGAAGTGTTCGACGCATCGTTCGACTAATTGAGGTACCAGGCTGATCTCTGGCGTTAGTACTATCACTGATTTGCCCTGGGACAAAATATCACGGCACATTTCGATGTAAAGCCGTGTTTTACCGCTGGCCGTATCACCATGTATAAGCATCGATGTAGTCTCGGGTTTAGTAAATATCTTTAATGCTCGAATTTGATCCGTACTTAAGTCGGGACTGCGTGGCAGTGTGTCTCTACTGGCCAAAAGAGCGTTCGGCAGTCGGCTGCGTTGTTGTAAATTACTGTTTACTAACAGATTAAAGCACGATGCTGGAGCTGCTGCGTAGTAGTCACTTACCCACCAGGCGAGCTCAATGAGCTCTTTTGGTAGTCGCATAGCATCGGTAATACGAGCGAGGGATTTTGTCTTAAATGTTACGTTTTTAACGGTACCTATAACAACGCCAGTACCAGATTTACTTCCTATGCTTATGCTTACGATTGACCCAATGCTAATATTTTCTTCATGATGATACGTCAATGGTTCGCGCTTTTTATACGTATCACTGGTGGGCATAACGAGGTAGTACATGGGTATACTTAGTATATATACTGATCGCTATAAAGCCTCAAAATAGTCTTGTAATGATTTAAACTCTGGACTATACTAATGTTGTTCGAAAGACAATAAGAGCTTATGTTAGATGTATTTATAACTTCACGAGTTAGACGGAAAATTATTGTGGTGTACGCGAAGTACCCCGATTTTAAAACGCACGTCAGAGGGCTGGCTAAACTTATAAAAGAAGACGCGGGTAATATCCAGCGAGAGCTCAAAAGACTTGAAAAAATCGGATTTCTGATCTCAGAGAAGCAGGGTAATACAAAGATATATTATACAAACAAGCACTTCGCTATCTTTAAAGAACTACAAAGTATAGTTCTCAAGTCGCAGAGGCTTCATCAAAAACGCCAACAACAGACTAATCCGTAAATAATGATTGTAATAACAGAGATTTTATCCCCTCTGACGCAATTTCACTGCACCCCTGAATCATTCTGACGAGCTACATGAGTCTTTGCTTCTATCGATGTAGCTCCCACTGCTACCTCTCTTTCAGAAAAAACTCATTCGCTTTCGCCAGAAAGACTCAGATGTCACAGGGAGTTGCATAAGAGGGGATATTAAGGTAAACTACCGCGAGTATGATTCAAGTAACACGTAAAGATTCTAAAGAATCTTCAGAAAATCTTATCCGTCGCTTTAGCCGCAAGGTACAGCAGTCGGGACTTATTATTGTAGCTAAACAAACTCAATATTTTGAGAAACCTATTAGCAAGAGAGAGCGCCGTACCAAGGCAATAATCCGTCAAGAGCGTAAAAATATTAAGGTTAAAAAGCTGAAACTAGGCCAGCGCTAGTTCCCGCTCGGGTCATACATGAGTATCAGGCAACAGATCAACGATGATCTAAAGATTGCTATGCTAGCTCGAGATAAGGAGACAACCGAAGCACTGCGTACTATAAAGAGTGCTATTTTGTATGAAGAAGTTCGTTTAGGCAAACGCGAAGAAGGTCTAGACGACGCTACCTCGGTTACTGTATTACAAAAAGAAGCAAAGAAACGTCAGGAAAGCGCAGATTTGTATAACCAAGCTGAAGCTAAAGACAGGGCAGATAAAGAACTTTTCGAAAAATCTATTATAGCCAAGTACTTACCTGACCAAATTGGAGAAGAAGAGTTACATGAGTTAGTGGTGTCGGTCGTGCAATCTTACGGTACCTTGGATCAAAAAGCTATGGGCGCCATCATTGGTCAGGTAAAAGCAAAAGCAATTGGTGCCGATGGAGCATTAATCGCTCGGCTAGTTAAAGAAGCGATCAGCTCATGATCGTTATGATAGGCATAGCTGGATCTGGCAAGAGCGTACAGGCGGCAGCCTTGAGCAATAAACTGGGTATACCTGTTATATCCGTAGGTGATATTATTCGGAAAAGAGTAACCGGCGAATATAGGCTTAAAATGCTTGCCGGAGAAGTAATGCCGAGCTTTATTGCTATACCTCTTATCGAGGAAGCGGTAGCAGAGTTAAAGCGTGCGGATAATTTTATTTTAGAGGGCTTTGCACGCTCTAAAACCCAAGCACAGTGGATATTAGATTGGTCAAAAAGTCATCCGGATGTAATTACTACGGTTTTTCATCTTCATGCATCTATGGATATAGTGAGGGAGCGGCTATTGCAGCGCGGTCGTGCGGATGACAACGAAGAATCGATCCATAAGCGCTTTAAAGTAATGTATTCTGATATCATAGATGATATAGTACTTATCCTTAAACAAGAGCCCATACAATACTTTGATATCAATGCAGAGTTGCCCATAGAACGGGTAACAGAGGAGATGCTTACTCATCTATGAGCGTCATGAAGCCAAAAAAACCAGACGAGATACAGGCAATGAGAGAGGGGGGCAAAATGCTTGCTACTGTTCTCGCGGTTATGAAAAAAACTGCGGCAGTAGGCGTCACCCCTCGGCAGCTTGCTATCATTGCCGAAAAGGAGCTGAATTCTTTAGGCGGAAAACCTGCATTTAGAGGAGTGCGGGGTTACCCGGGAGGACCAGACTTTCCTGATATTATCTGTATATCAGTCAATAACCAGGTGCAGCATGCTATACCTTCGAGTGAGCCGCTAGAAGAAGGAGACGTTGTCAATTTTGACTTCGGGGTATTACATAAAAATATGATCACCGATGCTGGGCTAAGTGTTGGTATAGGCAAAGTATCTGCAGAAGCGCACAGATTACTCGATGGAACCGAGAAAGCTTTACATGCTGCGCTCGGAGTAGTGCAAGCGGGCATAAAAGTAGGAACCATATCGAATACGATTCAAAAAGTTTTAGAAGCTCATAAGCTCAGTATCGTTAAGGATTTGGTAGGGCACGGCGTAGGATACGATTTGCACGAGCCACCAAATATTCCTAACTATGGTAAAGCCGACAAGGGTCCCAAACTCATAGCAGGTATGACTATCGCTATTGAGCCGATTACTACCTTAGGATCCGACCAAATCATCGTAGATCCAGATGGCTGGACGCTATGGACGCCTGATGGGTCATGGTCTGCCCAGTTTGAGCACACTGTACTAGTCACTGACGAAGGCTGTGAAATTCTGACATTACCTTAGAAAGTGGTCTAATGTTTGTCCTTACCTAGCGCTAGCGTTATACTAGTATGCAATATGCGCGATAACGCACTAAATTATTTTGTGGGTCTCGATATAGGGACAAGCGCCGTTAGATGCATTGTTGGTCAGGCTGACGATCTAGACAGTGGTAAGCTGTCTATTATTGGTCATGGTTTCTCTCTTAATACCGGTATGCGTAGAGGTGTTCCTGTTCATCTCGATGATGTAGCTGTCTCTATTCAAGATGCTGTTACTGAGGCAGAAAGAATCTCTGGCGTGCGTATTAGTGAGGTAACGGTAAATTGCAATGGCTCACACGTATCGGGTGTAGACTCTAAGGGCGTAATTGCGATTAGTTCAGCTAACAGAGAGATCTCTGAAGACGATAAGGGGCGCGTGGAAGAGGCTGCTTCTATTATCCAGTTGCCTGCCAATCGTGCAATCATACAAGTCTTTGCCAAGAACTACCGTTTAGATGGTCAGGACAACATAAAAGACCCTGTCGGAATGAGTGGGGTGCGCCTCGAGGTGGATACACATATTGTTACCGCATCTATCCCCAATCTTCGTAATCTGGAAGCTACCCTCGATAAGGCTCAAGTTATACCCATACATCGTACGGTGTCTGCTCTGGCTGCTGCAGAGGCGGTACTGTCACGACAACAAAAAGAGGTGGGCACGGTGGTGTTA
>JBBSJF010000010.1:0-18591 GCA_038257495.1 Saccharimonadales bacterium (SeqCode)
AAAGCCGCCACTGGCTTTACGGCAGCAACTAATAAAGGCTATGACCTGTATATCTTTGCAGCCCCTAACAGCTCGTCAATCGGTTGGCGAATAGTAGATATAAACCTTGGTACGGAAGCCAGTGGCACAGCTACCCTGACTACACCAGTTGCAAATACTATGATGATTGCTGGCGTTCAAGCCTCCAACGCTGCACTCACAACAGTCACGGCAATCCAACTCGGTATCAACCGCATCTACGTTGAAACGGACTACTAGCCATGTTAGGGTTTGGCGCTCTATCCCAGCAGCCGTTTAGTACACAGTCTGGTGAAACATTTACTGCTCCACCACCACCCTCCGGCATAACAGTCGTACAATCAGCTACAGCTAGTACCACTGGCTACGTCACAAGTTCTACCATTACTCCGGCTAGTGCAGTCACGGCCGGTAACTTCCTGCTGCTTTGGATAAGTACTAACGCTGCTGCTGCCAACAACGTCACCGGCGTGACTGATACCAACAGCAATACTTGGGTAAAGGTATCTAGCGACAGGCAAGGTGGCAGGACGGGTGACTGGTGGTACGTCCAGTCGGCTGCTGTTGGTACGCCTACTATTACGATTACCAGCACTAACTTTATTACTAGAGCTATAGTTCTTCGGGAACTATCGGGCGTAGCTACAACTCTACCTATAGACGTATTCGCCTATTCTCTTGTATCAGGTTCAACCACGCCGACTACTACCGCTACCACTACCAACGCTAACGACTTGATAGTTGGCGCTGCTGGTATCGACAACAGTACGACCGTCTATACGCTTGGTGCTGGTTATTCTAACTTATCACAAGCTAATGGTGGTGATTTCTTATCAGGAGCTATGGAAAGCAAGCTGGTTACAAGCACAGGATTACAGACGGCTAACTTCACGATAAATAGCGCACAGGGCGGTATCATGGGTCTTATTGCCATTAAGGAAGCTGGTGCTGCTGCTCCTCCTCCTGCTACTGGCACGACCGGACAAATCAAGTACTACAACGGAACAGCTTTTGTGGCAAAACCAGTTAAAGTCTGGAACGGAACCGCTTGGGTAACTAAGCCGGTAAAAAGCTGGAATGGCACAAATTGGGTATAATAAGGTTATAAGGAGAAATATATATGCCAAAGATTACAATAACAGCATTTGAAAAACTAACTACAGCTAAGAGATCAGCCGGGTATCCTTGGCACGTTACGGTTAATGGCAAGCATGAGTTTGATGCGGTCTTACCTGTTAATGTTGATCAGCCTTCAAAAGCTCTGCCGGTACTTTACAAAGCACCTCAACAGATTGATAACTACGTTTCTCAGGACGCTAGACTTAAAGAGATTGCAGATTACCCTGCTGGTGTCTGGCTTGGTGAATGGTCCGGTAATGTATACGATGCAGTTAAAAAGATAATAACCGATGCTAACGGTAAACTAGTTGTATTGATTGCTTATAATATTCCGGGTAGAGATAACGGAAACTACTCAAGCGGTGGCTTAAAGTCTTGGGATGAACACGCTGCATGGATCGGCGCTATCGGTGCTGCTATAGGTGATGCATCAGTTAAGCTTATCCTTGAACCGGACGCACTTGGTCTTGCTCCTAATCTTTCACCTCAACTTCGTGATGAACGATTTAACGGTATAGCTGTTGCCGTAGACATTCTTAAAAAGCAGCCTAATGTTGAAACATACATTGATGCTTCTATGTGGGTAGGCGTAGATCAAATGGGCGATATGCTTAAACGATCTAACGTAGCTAACGCTAAAGGTTTCTCTATAAACGTATCAGGTTATGAATGGCAATCTGTTGCTGTAGATTACGGAACTAAACTTGCTGAAAAGCTTGCTAAGACTTTTGTAATTGATACTGCTCGCAACGGTAATGGTCCTTGGGCTAATCCTAATAATGAAAAAGATCCTTGGGCTAATCCACCCGGACGTAAGATTGGCGTTAAACCTACATTGTCTACAGGTGTTAAATCTTGTGATGCTTTTCTCTGGCTTAAGAACGCTGGTGAATCAGATGGTGCAGTTCGTGGTTATGGATCTGCCGGTACATTTGAAAAACAGTTAGCACTAAATTTAATTGAAGGCAAGTGATACAATAAAGACATAACAGCAAAAGGAAAATAAAATGGCATTGACAGTTAGAACAGCTAGTCCGGGAAAATTATCGGGAGTTGGATATGCACAACCGGGAACCCTTGGGCCAGTAACTTATAATTCTGGTGGTCTGCAGGGGAGTACTTATAACCCTCAACAGACTTACAATCCTCAAAGAACTTCTGCACCTTCTGGGCAAGTAACTGCTTTTGCTCCTGCTGGTGGCGGTACTAGCTCTCCTGTATCTACTGGTCCTAGTGCTGCTCAAGTAGCTGAAACTAACCGTATGAATAACGTCAGACGAGATATTGGTGTATCTCAAGACGGCATTAGAGGTGGTAGCCGACAACAAGCAACCGACAATACTAACCGTTATCGTACTGACGGACAAAGTTTTGTAAATGGCGTTCGTACTGGTCAGAACACTATTAATACTTCTGCTACTAACAACGCTTTGAATACTCGTAGAAGTATGGCCGGGATAGCTAGTGATGTTCGTACTGGTATTCAATCAGGCAAGATTAGCTTATCTGCTATGAATGCATCTGATTCAGGTGCTACTGAAGCTATGGCTCGTGCGTGGGCTACAGTTGGTAATCGTCAGGCTGCCGGCGTTCGTAACCAAGCTCAACTTGAAACAAACGCTTTACAGACTGAACAGACTAACTTGGATCTTCAAGAAACTCAAGGTTGGCAGAATCTTCAAACGTGGCGTACTACTGAAACTGATCGCGTATCTAACAAACTCTACAATGAACTGGCTACTTTACAGGCTAAAGGCCAAGCTGAAGGCGTTGATGGCATAGTAGATATGGGTTATCGTGACCGCTTGATTGCTGATGCTACTGCTGAACTGAACCAGATTGATGACGTAACTCGTGGTGAATTAGCTGCTATTGGTGGATTATCACCAGAACAAATTGAAGCTGCTGCACTTGCTATGGATGAAGCTGGCGCTCAAGTCGCTAATCCTTTCCAAATAGATCAGATTAATCAGCAACTTCCTACTGGTGGTACTCCGGGCGCTGAACAGATTTCAGTCCGAAGACCCGAAGACGAATTAGTACAGGTTTAATCCTATGGCGTATCAACCGCCTAAAAAGAAAAAGTCCATATGGGATTCTATTCAAGATACCGCTGGTGGATTTGTAGATCAAGTTCTTCCGGGAAACCAATCTTCTTGGCGTAGTGCTACTACTCGATCTAACAATGCTATTGATAAACAGCAAAAATCACAGTCTACTCCTATAGTTGTAAACCAGTCTTGGCAACAACCTCAGACAATGCCGGAGCAATCCAGACAAACTGGCATACTAGTTGAACAACCGCCTGAGAGTAGATTTGGAAAACGACCAAGCTTTGAAGCCGAAGAAGGTCCTGTAGCTGGTGCAGTTATACCGTTTGTAAAGCCAAAGAGTAACCTGCAAAAAGTCGGGGGCTTTATTAAAGATGCTGCTATAGATGTCAAAGATACTACAGTTGGTGCTTATCAAGGTGTGGGAAGTATTGCTCGTGCCGAAATTGCTAGTAATAACGTAGATAAAAAGACTGCTGAACGTAATCAGAATACTAAAGCATGGTCTGCTTACATGAATACTCTTAAGCCTGAAGATTATAAAAGTCCTGCCGTACAAGCAAAACTTACTGAGTTTAAGAATCGTAATGCCGGTATTAAAGTTAGCGACAATACACGACAAGATCTTAAAGAAGCACAAGAAGTAGACGCTAAGAAGTTGGCCTTTCAATCTGGTGAAACCTTTTTAAACGTAGCTACTTTAGGTATTGGTACTGGTGTAAAACAGATTGCCAAACAAGGTGTTAAGCAAGGTATTAAATCTACTATGCAGAAGTTTGCTGAACAGGGCGTTAAAAAGGAAATGCGAAATGAAGCTATCCTTGGCGCTGGGTTTGGCGTAACTAACACTGGCCGTAATGATGAAGACAATAATGCCGGTGTATCTGAATATCTTAAAAACGCTGGTATAGGTGCTGTTATTGGTGGAGCCGTACCGGTTGCCGTAGCCGGTGCTGGTAAGGTTATTGGTGCTGGCAAGAATAAAGTACAAAGCTTTTTTGACAAAGCTATACCGGAAGAAGCTGCACCACCACGATCAATGCCTTCTGAAAATCTTGACGAATTGAATAGGCTTAACAAGAAAGCTAAGGAAGAAATCCTAACCTTAGATGAAAAACAAACTAGGACTAATCTACAGATTCAAAAAGATACTATTACTACTCAAGCGCCACCTAAGATTAATGCTGAGATCAGTGAAGATCTAAACAGCGTTCCAAACATCAAAAAAGATATCCGCGAAGAACCGATTGATAATCTTAAAGTAGGCTCAGACGCAATAGGTGACGTAGATCCAGCACAAGTAGAGAACTATAAGCAGCGTATTCAGAACGGTGAACCGATTGATCCTATTGTAATAACCAAAGAGAAAGACGGCACGTTCGTTCAAGATGGCAAGCATAGGGTATTAGCTGCTCAACAACTAGGGATTAAGAATATACCGACAGTTGAAAAAGTAGCGCCTGTTGAAGCTCCTACCACAGTTAAGGTTAATAACCTTGGATTAGACGTAGATCCTCGACTAAGGTTTGCTACTCGTAGTACTGAAGCGCCTGATTCTAGAGTACCTGTAGAACAACAGACTGAACGTACTCGCTCGGAACAAATAGGGCAGATAGCTAAGATGTCTGATGATGATTTTGTTAGTCAGATGGTAAACGATCTTGGCATAGATGAAGCTGCTGCTAGGACTATGCTTACTAAGTCTAATAAACCGGCTCTGTTTAATACTCTGTACGGACGTAAGGACGCTATCCGTAGTGCTAACAACCCTACCGGTTATGCTATGAAAATAGTTAATGACAGTACTGCTGCTGGTCAAGCTGCACTTAATCAAAACGCTCCGGCTCGTGTAGCTGTTACTAACGGCGATACTCCTGAACCTATGACAGAATGGACCGATGAATTTAACGGTGTAGATCCTAGACTTCAGCAAGTGATTAAACAAACTGAACCTACTCCTGCTAGACCTGATCCAGTACCACCTACGCCACCACCTGTAGATCCACCTGTTACGCCACCACCAGTTCGTGATACTCCACAGGTAGAACCGCCACCAGTTAAAGAAACTCCACCGCCGTCACGCCTTGGTAGTATTGTTGATGACTTTTATCTAAGCAAAAAGGGTAATCAGAGAATAAACTATAACGACTTAAAGCGTCTTGGTGAAACTGTATCTAAACAGATTGATGATGACTTTAAAGCTATTGGATCTAACTATAATGACGTAGCGATTAAAGTACAGATTGGTGCTAACAAGGGTATAAAGAAACTAGAGGATGCTGGTCTTACTCCTGATGAAGCTAATATAATCCGTAACGCTCAGTCCGAAATGAACTATGTTCGTAGGAAAGCTGCACTTGGTAATAAAGAAGTTAGTCCGGGTGACTTTGGCGAAATGTACCTACCGCGTCAAGTTGAAGGTCAATACAGTGGTGGCAATCTGTTTGATGGCTTTAGGAATGTTAAACCGGGCAATGAGTTTAAGCGTAAAAAGGGTGATGCCGGATTACAGGTAGACCAGTTAGACAACAGTTCTAATACCATAGCAGAGTATGTTACCAGATACGGCGATACTAAACTGTACCAGCAAGAACGACTAGCTCGTGCTTTGGCTAAGAACAATCCTGATGCTACTCCTGAGATGCTCGCTAACGCTTCACAGAAGTTAATTAACATTCAAGAACGCGTTAATTCTGTAAAGGTTAAGATCGGTGCATTCGGCTTTGGTACTAGAAAACAAGTAAATGAGAATGGCTTTGTTGATACTGCTCAAGAACTAGCTGATTTAGGACTATCGCTTGGACATGGCTTAGATGTAGTTACTGACAGGCCAAAAGGTCTTACTAATGGAGATCGTATTAACTCCGTGACGGTTGGCGGTAAAAATCTTGGCGATAAACTAGGGCTTAACCAACACCGTGACGCTCAATCGTTTGCTAGCAGTCAGTTTGCTGAAGCTGGCGGTGACAGAATGAAACTCGCTCAAAGTGTTTACGAACGCTTAAGCCGTGACTATGATCTGTTACCTGAAGATGTAGAAGCTATTGCTACTCGTATTAGTCGGATTGGTGCTGATGTGCCTGATGAATTAGTTACCGCACAGGTACAGAGCGCTTACAGGAACGCTGCTAAACAGCAATTGCTAGAACAACTACAGAACATTGAGATTGCTAATCCTAGGCTTCGTAAAGACGTATCAGAACTAACTAATCAAATACTTCGTGAAGGTTCAATGGAGCGTGAACTGTCAGCTAAAGTTGTCAGCAAGGTACTTCAGACACAAAACGCTATATTCCGTAAACTTAATATTAGTTCAGCAATCAATGAGTTATCAGACTTGAACAGCTTTATCAGCGTATATGGTAAGAACACCGCATTAACGCCTGACTTTAATAACGTTAAACAGTTTGGACTAGGTGAGATTGATCCTGCTATCGAGCCATATCTTAAAGCCGTATCAAATGGATCTAGTTTTATGGACGTAGCCAAGACTATTAACAATGCAACTAACCTGTATAAATTCGTAGAACATTATAAGGCCGCTGTCGTTTCTACAAGTGCTAAGAACTTCTACAGCGCACAAGGAATTGTAGGGGATGAACTGACTAAAAAGGTTCTTGAGGATTACCGCAGATTAGCACTACCGGTAGATGCGTTTACTAAGACCTTCTTAGACAATATGCCGCTTTATACGCAGTACCTTACTTGGGGATTACGCAACCTTCAAAAAGAGGGTAGGCTTGCTACTGGTAAGATCGATGCCGGCGTACTATCTGATATGGGTACGAAACAACGTATTGCTAGGAATGCTTACGCTAACCTACCGGCTAAGACCGTGTTCTGGCTATCTTCTAACGCCCTTAAGGGTACGGCGATCCTTAGCGCATTTGGATTGACAGACTTTACTGGTATGACAAACGGTGATTTCTCTGGGATTGCTGAAGAAGATAAAAGCTGGTTTGATAAGACTACTCAGTACACTAACACTTCAACAACAATGTCTATGCTAAACTCCGTTGTTCAATCGTGGGAGAAAGATCAACTTAAGAATAGCGAGAAATACAAGAACGCTGACTACAATCCGTACGAGAACTCTAACCTTAAAGATGATGTTCTCAATAAGTTTACTCCGCAGATTGTTAAGAACATTGAAGGTGCTAATAAACTGAATAAAGATGGATACTCTGAGAACAAATCAGGACGAGTACAGTATGAAGCGCCAGACGATCTATACAATAAGACTAAATCTTATGTGTTTGGTAAAGGTCAGACTGATAAAGCTCGTGAATATTCGGGTAGAGAATCAGTTTTAACGCGAGATGGCAATGTCGTAAAACGTGTTACTGATATGGCGAAAGAACAACTTGGTATTAAAGAGGGCGATTATAACAGACCATTGACTGAGACTTACTCTGAAGCTTACAAAGCTCGTGATAAGGCCGGACGGACCGCACTATTACAGGGTGGCCGACAGTTCAATGATTACCTTGATAACCTAAAGAAAGACAAGCCTGATGACTATAACCGTTACATAGCTACTATGGACGGTAATCACGTTGATCCTGAATACTGGAAAAGCATTAGTCAGAAATCAGATGGAACGCAGGATCTTGCAGTATTTGAGATGACAGCCAACCGTAAGAAGCAGCTATTTAAAGATTTAGGTACAGCTTACGATCCGCTATATGATCTACCGAAAGACCAAGCTGCTTCAGTACTACAACTTAAAAGTACTGCTACTGGTGATGATTTAGCACTTCGCAATGTTCTTAACAAAGAGGGTTGGTACAAAGACTTTAAGCTTAAGACTAGCGAGTACTACAAAGATTTACCTGATTCTGCCGGCGGTGACTTTAAAAAGACTGATCGTGTGATTGCTTGGGATAAGCTAGATGATGAACTTAGCTCTTACTACTATGATGCAGAAGATAAAGAAGCTCCGGTATGGGCTGAAAAGTTTCCGTTGGTTTACCAGCAAAAAGCTATCAATGCTAAATTTGGTTTTGAAAGTCAGGAAAGTAAAGACTTCTTTAAAGCTAACTCTGACGGATATAAAGCTGAAAAAGAGAACTTTGATAAAGACCAGCTAGCTATCATTAATAAGATGCGTAAGATTGAAGGCTATCCTGAGATGGGCTTTGAAGCTTATAAACAAGCTACTAATGTTGCTGACACTGACGGATCTAGTAAGAAATACGGTAGTGGTTCGGGTAGTTCTACTAAAGGTATCGGTGTTACAAAAGGTGACTTTGGATCTGCGGTCGGACCGGCTAACATCAAAGTTACTACTAAAGCTAAGAAAATAAAGATTAAACCACAAGGTAGTGGTAATAAAAAGATAACTATGAAAATGACTAAGACTGTATAATGAGGATTAAAGGAAACAAACAATGAATTTTGAAGACATCTTTGCAGAATACTACACAATCTTCCGAGGACAAGCCGTTAAAATACCGGCTGAAGGCGATAGAGAGCATACCGTTGCCTTATACCTTGCTAATAACTCTATTCGTAAGTGGGATCGGACTGATGGACAGTTATGGAATGAACTCTGGACCAGCGCTGCTGAAGACGGTTCAGGAGATACTACTACTTTAGCTGAAGGCAATGAGTATGATGCTCCTAAGAATATGCGTAAACCCCCTGCTTTTATTACGGTTGGCGGTAATCGCATACCTGTTGTTGCGCCACATGAAGCACAGAATTACAGCTCATTATCGGCTATAGCTTACTTCCTTGGTAGCGCCAATAAAGGCTATAAAATGTACACCAACGCTAAAGGTGCTGGATTTGCTATAGATTACCCTTATCTTAAAAAGCCTACAATGATGATTAGTAATAAGTCCGTACCTGACATGAGTGATCCTAACTTTATGATTCAAGATATGTTGGCTAGTCGCTTTGCTAACGAGCGTAACAGTTTCGGTTATCGTTCAGCTAAAAAAGAAGCTAATATCGCCTTACAGAACATGAAAATAGAAAACAACAGCGGTACATACGGCAATGCATCAGGTCTTGGCGGATCCGGTGCTGGTTGGGGAGTTGGTCGTGGTGTACGTTTTGACATCTAGGAGCTTATCATGCCGCAAATAGACAATGATCTTGATTCTTTTCCTGATTCAACTGAAGCCAATCGTACGCTTGGACAAGAAAACTTTAGTAGAGGTGTGATCTCACTTATTGATGAAAGTAAGCTGCCTAAGAACGCTTTAAAACAAGCTGATAATATAACGCTTGCTGAAGATGGCGCTCCTAAAGTCAGACCGGGAGTAGACTGGTACGGTACGGCTCCGAGCGCGTTTGCTATAGACGGTGCTGCTATGTTTGTTATGGCTGATGATACGGTTCATATTGTATGTGTAGCTGGTGGCACGATATATCGTTCAATCAATGACGGTTTTAGCTGGACTGCTTGTACTGGTGCAACATTTACAAGTGGTAAAAAAGTAGATTTTGAACAAGCTAATAACTTTGCATATATGTATAACGGTTGGGATAACATTATCCGTTATGACGGTACGTTGGTATTAGCTGTATATACTCCTATCCTTACTCCTGTAGCTAATGCTCCTACTAAGGTTGGCCTTGCCGGCACAACTATTCGTACATACCGCTATCGTGTAACTGCCGTAAACGCCATTGGTTATACCATAGCTTCAACCGTAGTTGGCGGTGGTATAGGTGTAGATCGTGACCGTAAATCTTTTAATGATACTAACTATGTGAACTTTACTTGGGCTGCCAGCGTTGGTGCTGTACGTTACGATGTATTTGTAGGTACTTCTGCCGGTGCTGAAAACTACATAGATTCACTTGATGCGCCCTCTTTAAGCTATCAGGATAAAGGTCTTCGTGATGAGAACGTGGCTATTCAAGCTCCTGAAGAAAACACTACACAAGGTCCTCGCTGTGGTGATATGGCGCTAATTGGATCTAGATTATATGCTACTGCTGATAGAGATAATCCATACCGCGTTCTTATATCTGGTTCAGATAAAAGTATCGGACAATTTTCTGTCGGTTACGATTCTACATTTGTGGACTTACAAGAAGGCGGACAATACAAGCCGGTTAAAGTTGAAGACTATCGTGATGGTAAAGGAACTCCGCTGGCTACCGTATGGTGTAAATCTAAAGATGGTAAAGGCTGTATCTGGCAAGGTACGCTTGAACGCGCTAATGTTGAGAACATTACCTTCTTAGTTCCTAACTTTTACCGATTGCCGGGTTCTCGTGGTACGGATGCGCCGAACTCGGTCGTAAACGTGTTGAACGACTATGTTTATTACAACTCACAAGCTATGTTTAATCTTGGATCGCGTGCGCAATATCTTAACTTGCTTTCTACTGATGAAATATCAGCTAATATCCGCCCTGACATGAAGAAGATCCGACAATCGGCTGCTGCTGGTATAGCCGGACACTTCCAAGATGCTAAACTTTATATCTCTGTACCGTATGATTCTGACAAAAACAACAATACTATTATCTTTGATACTGAACGGAAAGCTTGGCTTCCTAAAGGTTTTACACTAGGGTTTGAACGATTTTTCAGCTACACAGATAACTCTGATAACAAAAAACAACACTTGCTTTGTTGGAAACCCGGAGATGTACGTTTAACTGAAATATCTGAGGACTTTAGAGGTGACTATGGTGCTGCATTCAATACTTCCCTTATTACAGGTCTGATCCACGTTAATACTCGTAACAGATTTGATTTCTTGTGGTGCGAAGAAGCAGAATTTGAGTTTGCACAACCGCAAGGTAAGGTTCTTGTTGAACTTTCAGGCATTACTCGCGAAGACGGTTTTAAAAAGATAGATGAAAAGACTATTAATCCATCTACTGAAAAATACAGTTGGAGTACGTCACAGTGGACTACTCATCCTTGGACCAATACTAGTACTTCTGTAGTTAGCTATTCGGAGCCTTCTACTAAGAGGTACTTTAACGTGCAGCGCGATATAAATGCTTACCAATACCGCGTTACTACTAATTCAATCAACTCTGATTACATACTGCGTACGTTACAGGTAAACGGAACTAGCTCACAAGCTGGTAAGCCGCGTGAATGGGAACTATTAGAAGAATGATCTATACTAGTATTAGAAAACTAAAAGGGAAAATAAATGTCTGACATTTCACAAGTAACAAATCTGTTGGCTGTAGCAAGTGAAACTTTTTCAGACAACCTTTCTGCATCTATAGCTGCCAACGCTACAACAATACTTGTAAACTCTGCTGCTGAATATAATGACGGCGATGCTGTAGTTATAACAGTCGAGCCGGGAACAATTAACGAAGCTACTTTTACCGGTACTAAACAGGGTAACTCATTTGTAAACTGTAAGTGGACCGAGGGTAACGTAGAAGTAGGCCATGCTGCCGGTTCTCTTGTTATAGATTATGTATCAGCTACTCATTACAATATGCTTCGTAAAGCGGTTCAAAACGTTTCAGTTGAGAACAACGCCGTTGTAACTCAGCTTGGTCTTATCCAAGATCCAGATGGTGAGTACAAAAAACTACCTTTGATTAATGCACTTTATCCTATTGGTTCTATATATATAAATGCTACGGTTAATACCAATCCTGCAATATTATTAGGAGCAGGAACTTGGGTAGCTTTTGGAGCCGGTAGAGTACCTGTAGGTGTTGATTCAACTCAAGTTGAATTTGATACTTTGGGTGAAACCGGCGGTGCTAAAACTCATACTTTGACTGAAGCACAATTAGCTAGTCACCGTCACGAAGCCAATACTAACGGAGCAGGTGGCCACGCTCACAATACTGCTCAGATTTATTCTACCTTTGGTGGAGCTAGAAACCGGTCATCACTTGGCGCTGGTAGTGATATTTTATTTGGCGCTACAACAACTGATGGTGTTGGCGATCACGCTCACTATTTAGAAACTAATTTTCACGGTGGTAATCAACCGCACAATAACCTACAACCATATATAACCGTATATATGTGGAGAAGGACGGCATAATGTCAGACGTATCAACCGCAACTAAACACTTTCCAGTAGCTAATGAGAATTATGCTAGCAATCTGTCAGCTACTATTCTTTCTAATGCTGCTGTAGTACCGGCAGTTTCTACTTCGGCATACGCTGAAGGTGACGTAGTAGTTCTAACAGTAGATCCATCTACACCGCAAGAAGCTACATTTACCGGTACTAAATCTGGTAATACCTATGTAGATTGTAAATGGACTGAAGGTAATCTTGGTGTAGGTCACTCTAACGGCGCTCCAATTATAGATTATGATTCAGCTACTCACTACAATCTTTTAAGTAAAGCTATGCGAAAAGAACATAATCAAGACGGATCACACAAAAACATTGTAAGCCCTACTGGTTCTATAGTAGGTTTTGGTGCTAATACTGCTCCTGAAGGCTGGCTTATATGTGAAGGTCAAGTAATTAGTCGGACAGCTTACGCTACTTTGTTTGCAGTAATTGGCATTACTTACGGTGCTGGTGACGGATCTGCTACGTTTAATTTACCTAACTTAAAAGGTCGTATACCTGTAGGGCGTGATGCAGCACAGGCAGAGTTCGATGCACTTAATGAAACTGGTGGTGCTAAGACGCATACTCTTACTACGGCCGAGATGCCTTCTCACGACCACGGAGCCCCAACTACTAACGGTATAAACGGTAGTGCTGTTGAAGTACCTCTAGCATCTTCTAGCGGATTCGACTACATCGGCGGAGCGCCTACTAGCTCTACCGGTGGCGGTGCAGCACATAATAACCTACAACCATACATAGTTATTAATTACATTATTAAGATGTAATTATGAGCATGAATATTAACAGTACCATTAACAGTCAATCAGGTATAATCTAGCCATGACAAAGAAAGAATCCACGTTTATACTGCTTGAGATGTTGAAAGAAAACACCTCTATTAAACGTGAGATTATAACTAAGATACGGCATGGTTTTAGTATGACAAATACCAAAATTGACAGGGTAGAGATGCTCCATGCCCGAAAAACCTAATGTTGAAATTATCCTTGAACGGCTTAAACAAAATACCAAGCTGACTAAAGAGGTCAAAGAAACTGTTGAAGAAGGCTTTAAAGTGTTAGATCAAAGGATAAATAGTAATGCTAAAAAAATCTACGCTTTACAGTTGTACCGTGAAAATGACCAACAGAACCTAAAAGATGCAAGGGCGGAAGCCAAGCGCATACTAGAAGTAGCAGCCGGGCAAGCCAAAGCTAAGATTGATGACAATACCAAGCCAGCAGTCGGTAGTAGTAGGTGGCTTTTAGCCACGTTAGTAACAATAATACTTGCTCTTATAGGAGCTTTAGGAGTAAGTCGATGAGAACTAAAGTAAACCGTTTGCTGATACTATTAATTGCTGGAATGGCAATTCTGTTTATGTTTCTGATGTTAAAAAATACCGTAGACCATCGAATACAAATTGAAGATTCTATAGCTGAAAGCAATAAGGCCGGACAGATACTACTCTGTACTACCTCTATTCCTACTGAGATAAAAACTGCTGCCGAAGTGAATAAGTGCTACCCTAATAACAGTCAGGTTGAATACTTTAAAGCACTAGAAATACCGCCTTCAAAACTGCCGGTAGGTACAGAAAAGTGATATACTCACAATATGGCGGATAACTCTTACACTGTAGAAATCAAGATCTGTTCTAAAAATGGCTGGTCTACACCGCAAGAAGTGCTTGGAATATGGGGTGTACCTTATGCTCGTACTGGTATGACTATGCATTGGTGGGGTGATGGTAGTGGTGCTGGCAATCACGACAACATAGTTAATTACTTCTTAGGACAAGCTAATGCAGGTAATAAGTCGGTAAACTATGTCTTATCAGATAACAAGATTACTCTCATGGTATCGCCGGATAACGTAGCATGGTGTAGCTCTAAAGGTAATCCTACTACTATAAGTATTGAACACCAGCCAACTCTAGGTGCTGAAGGTTATAAAAAATCAGGCTGGCTAGTAGATCAGCTTGAACAGCGTTATGGTCGTGGACTTAAGATCTTTCCTCATAACTATTGGGCGCAGACTGCTTGCCCCGGTTCACTTGATTTAAACCGCATCAGAGCTGAAGCTGACAAGTGGAAGCGTGGAGACTATGATTATAAAGCTCCGGCTCCTGTCGTATCTACTCCTAAGCCTATTGTTGTACCTACACCGCCACCAGCTGTAACAGTTATTATTACGCACTCGCCATTACCAGCATCCGTTAAATACACTCTTAATAAAGATGCTAATATGTGGAACTACAACGCTGGATCTTGGTCCGGCTTTAAGGTGGTAAAAGCTTTTAAGAACAATGATCCTTACACTGTCTTTGCAATCGCTGATAATCACAACGTCAAGGCTAAATACGGCGTGACAGAATACAGCTACAAAAGAGGTTTTACTCATGGTCTGAACATGATGGATCTTAAACTTGTTGCACCGGACCAACCTACCATCCCTATTCCGCCACCTGTTCAAGTAGAAGCACCGGCTCCGGTTAAACCGACAGCTCCGGTACTGCCTACTAAAGATGAAGAACAAGACCGCCGTTTATCGGCCATTGAATCGTTTATTGAAAGTTTTAAAAAGTTATTTACAAGGAGTTAATATGGGTATAAGTGTTGGTGCTATCATAATTATTGTTATACTACTGATAATATTCTTTTAAGGAGATATTATGACAAAAAAAGACGTATTAGTTGAGACTACTGAACTCACTACCCCTAGTCAAGTTGGCTTTTGGGATACTACAGTTGGTAAAACCGTTAGAGCTTCCCTATATCTAGGGGTATCAGCTGTTCTAGCTGCCGTATTAGCTGATATTCAGAACAACCCTGAACTATTTGGCATATACACACCGTTCATTAACCTACTGTTAGTAGCTGTCAAGAACTTGGCTAGCCCTACCGTAAAGAATATTTAAGGAGATCCTGATGTTTGATAACACCGATAATGAAGTATTTGCAGTCTTAGTAGCACTTTCGCTATTTGTATTTTTTGCTGGCATGGCTTGGGCTAAGTTGGCTCACACCGTTCCTAGCTGGCTCCATGTCACTATTGGTATTTCAGCTTTGATCCTCGCAGTATCAGCTTTACTTGCTTTATTCTAATGGAAAAGTCTGTTGTTAATCCTAATTACAGAAAACAGTTAGACCAGTTAGCAGAAACTCTGATGGCAGACCGCAGAGAAAAACTTGTACAAGAAGCAGGACAATTAGTACTTTTTGAGGTTACTAAGAATGACGCAAATTAACCGGAATACTCGTGAAGTAGTTGAAGAAGATTACCGTTACGATAGTGTTAATGCATTGCTGGATCTTTATTTAAAAGGATCAGTAACTCTTGAATACATCAAAGAAGAATATCTATCTGATTTTCCGGAACAAAGAGTACCGAATGAGTGAAGCTTATTTTGAGATGTTGAACGGACAGCGTGAATATTGGGAAACCAAAGAAGCAATAGCTCAGAGAGCTGTAGATTATGCCGGCAAGCAACTAGAAAAGATTGCTAGTAAAGCTGTAGAAATGGCCTATGAGGGTAAGCCTAGTCTTTACCTTATAAGTACAGATGAAGATGGAACACTCTAGGCTACCTGATATTGATGAGCAGTTTAATGCTGCCGTAGTAGATTATGAGTTAGGTCGTTTAACACTTGCCGGACTTCGTGGAGCTTACGCTGATTTATTTGTTCTTAATAAAGAAGAAGAATCACCCTCGCAAAGTGATCCTTCCGCTTCCTAAACTATATCTCACACATAGCGTTGGCTTCCGCTATCACTTATTAGGCGATAGTGAGATTTAACATTTATTAACCTATAGCGTCCTACAGGGTCGCACCAACTATTTTATCTTAGTACCAAGAGTGTGAATTCCAAAATGCAACAGCCTGTGGATAACCACCGTATCTAGCTACAACGTAGCCATGTTGTGCTTTTAAAGCTGCAACAGGATCGTTCCATTGACCAGCCCATTTGCCACAAGGTAACTGTTGCCCTAGTCCACAAGCTCCGCCGTTAGGATTAACTGCGTTAGGATTCCAGCTAGATTCCCTGCTTACAATCATATCTACCGCCCACCATTCACTTGAAGGTATGCCTGAAGCTGCTAGCCATGACTGCTTATTACCGCTAATAACCGCTTTAGAAGCTGCTGGTGCTGCTGAAGCCGTTGCTGTGCCTGTAACTGCTTTAACAAGCTTTTCCTGCCGTTCTATGGCTGCTACGCGTTCCTGCTCCTTACGCTGAAGTTTGGCCTGTAGCTCACGTTCAAGACGCTGTTTTTCAGCATCAAGTTCTTGCTTATCTTTTTCTAGCTGTTGTATACGTTCATAGTTTGTCACTTCAGTCTTATCAAGTTCTATATTAAGATTCTTATATTTAAGTTCTAGTTGTTTAAGTTCCGCCCCTCTCTCTGAGAGTTGGACATCCCTAAGTTTAAGTTTATGATCTGTATTCCTCACATTGGTAATAGCTACCGCCGTAAACACCAGTAAGAGTATTCCCCCTATGGCTGTAAAGATTTGACGTTTCATAATCTCGCTCTAACAAGTGACAGAATGGATTAGAGCTGTGTTCTCCTTTTCTTAAATGACCTCATAATTATATCAAATGATTATTTAACGGCTTTGTAGACTGCAAACGCGCCAACAAATAAAGTGCTAGGTATCAGCATGAGTTTACTGATAGTATCTGACGTTCCAAAAAACACCATATAGTTAGCATAGGCGATACTGACACAAACAAATAAGATCAATAGACCGTATATACCGTGTACAGGAAGACCTGTGTGCTTAGTTTTAGTTGATACCGTTTCCGGCTTAGATAGTTTAGTTTTCATGTAGCTCCTTTCAGTTGAGTACTCTTTGAGTATAGCATACTTCTAATGGTTGGTCAATAGTTCTTGTGTTTTATTCTCGTATAACTCTTTAATAGCTATGAAATCGTGGATCTTATAGATTTTTGTATCGTGTTTGAGTGCTACAAATTCATCTAGCTTTTCTCTACCCCACTCACGTTCCATAAATAAAAAGTATTCTATGTAGTTTCCGCCTTTACCGCGTGGTGGATTAAGGTTACATCCGGCGCATTGAGAGTACACTACATCTTCATTAAATAAGACGGTGTTACCTCTGCCGGGAATAAAGTGTCCAGCTTGTAAGCGTTCAAAAGGATAAAAACGGTTACAGGTTACACATTGTCCTTCGGTTGTCGTATCTGTAAACCGTAAACAATCCCTTGTGCGTATATATCTACTAAACGCTTTCCAAGCTTTCTCTTTTGCTAGCTGTTTCGCTGTTTTAGCCATAAGGATAGCTTATCAAATAAACTAGGTTTAGTAATTCTGGGCTGTTTAACTTTTTCTTCTTCAAATCCTAGTCGGAAATCACTTACAAGTTCTTCTGCTGTCATAGGTTTAAACCATAATGCTAGTTCTTTTCGCTTCTTTGATACCGCACGTTTAGCTTTCAACTCTGTATCAAAACGTCCAAGATCAATCAAACTGCCTTCATGTGTAATTCTTGCTCTGTACCTATTGCGTGACTTTTCATATGTTATACCGGTCATAGAACCTCCTTAGTTGGCTGGTCTGGTATAATGTCTGTAACAACCGAGGTTGTTTTCTCCGCAAGACCAACAATAGCCTTTCGGGGCTTTTTTTGGTTCTTAGGGCTGGCTATAGTTTTATAGTAAGCGCCACGGAGTAATCGGTAATTCTTTTGACAGTCTGTTAATCGTTTGTGCTTCTTGCGTGAGAACATGGCAAACAAACCTATTGCATCTCGGTAAGCGTTTATATAGTCCATCTCAGCGATATGAAGCTCTGTGTATGCGTCCCAGCTATCTTCTGTCCATACTAATGGCGACATTACAGGTGGAATGTATATAGGCATAGTTATTTCTCCGGGTTAGTTGATAATGGCTCAATCACATAGACCCCTTCTTTGATTGCGGCTTCTTTAATTCAAACGCCTGTACTGTTCTAGTCCGTTTTACGTTACCGTATTCGGCTAGGCTGTCCAGTGCGTTGAGAACACCAATTCCGTAACCCTTATCACTAAATGCTCCGCTCTTATAAGCGTCTATGACTGGCTGCAAGAAACTGATGTCTACCATGTAGGGTAGGGACTGTTCCTGTGTTCCGACAATCTTATATTTACTCATACAATCTCCGGGTTAGTTGGCTTTTGTATTTCGACTAACACCTTTGAATATTTGTACAGGTCTGCCTTAGAATTAGCCATATAGTTGACTAACTCTTGGCATTTGGCTTGCTCCTCCAAACGTGCCAGCCGTACCTGCTCGGTTATGAGGGCTTGGATTCGTTGTTTGGCGATTAATTTAGTCAAATTATGTATTCCCTCTGTCATGCCATCTACTTCGCC
>JBBSJF010000011.1:0-17540 GCA_038257495.1 Saccharimonadales bacterium (SeqCode)
AGGTATGCTATATTTACCCCTGTTCCGCATGTATTTTATAGAGCGGTGCATAAAATTTTTAATGGCAGGGTAGCTCAGTTGGTTAGAGCACAGGACTCATAAGCCTGGGGTCGCGGGTTCAAATCCCGCCTCTGCTACCAAGAAAGACTTTTTAAATAGAGATTGGTTCCAAAACCAGTCTCTATTTGATTAGATGAAAAACCACCAGAGTTATTTAGGTTCGAGTCTTGTTAGGTCGCATCTCGATAAGACCTAGTAATTTAATGCTCGTTCTGATATAATATTATTCACTATGGCAAGCAGTTCACCTATCTTTGCTCCTAGAGAAGCATTTGAAACAATGCTTGAATATTCGGTAATCCCTACTTTTGATTTGGTAATTGAAGTACCGGACAAAGGCGTCCTAGTTGTTAGACGTAAAATCGCTCCATACGCAGGCAAATGGGCGCTTCCTGGACTACGCATGTATAAGAATGAAGGCATTGATGACACTATCAGTAGAATAGCTGAGCAAGAGGCTGGCATTGCCGTGGAGGTTGATAAGAAGCGGTTCATTGGTCAGTATGTGGGTAAGTTTAAAACAGAGCATAATCGACAAGACCTATCAACGGGTTACGTAGTTACAGCATTATCTGACGAAGTTAATATTAATGAAGCGCACTTATCGGGGGCTCGCTTTATTACCTCAACTGATGATATCCCTGTTGCTACAGGAGCTATGTACAAGTTCTATCTAGAAAGCTACTTCAGTAAACTTCAAAGTTCCACGATTGCTAGATAAATAAACTAGCTGATTACCTTCTTTATTATAGAGCCTTCCGTCTAGCTAACTCTTCAAGTACTACTTTCCAATTCGAATGTACTAGGGCTACGATGTACAATAACTAAACTTAAGATTTCCCGTAAGTTTTATTTACACTGACAGATCAAATGCGCGATTAAGGCTATACTTAGATATCGTGAATATATCTGAAGAGCAGTTTGATCCGAAAAAATTGTATGTGCTGGCTGTCAGTGGCGGGGTGGATTCTATGGTGATGCTCCATGTGCTTGGCAAGATACTTAAACCATCTCGTACTATTGTGGCTCATGTAGACCATGGTATACGCAGTGATAGTTTTTGGGATAGAGAACTGGTACAGACTTACTGCCAGCAGAAAGAAATCGTATTCGAATACGTCGAGCTAGGGCTAGGGTCTGAAGCGAGCGAGGCAGAAGCCCGGGAAGCTCGATATACCTTTCTAAACTCTATAAAAGAAAAATATCATGCAGATGCAGTGGTTACGGCGCATCATCAGGACGACCTCATAGAGACTGCGCTACTAAACGTTCTGCGAGGGACGGGTATTCGGGGGCTGTGCAGCCTGGCTTCGTCAGACGAACTTATACGGCCTATGCTTGGCGTGTCTAAGGCAGAGATATTGGAATACGCTTGGGCACATTCGGTAGTCTGGCGCGAAGACAGTACTAATAAGGATCTATCATACCGGCGCAACTGGCTTCGGCAACGGGTGATGCAGGATATGGACTTAGCTATGAGGCTGTCATTGTTAAAGATTATTTCTACTGTATCTATACTGACCGAGCAAATTAATAATGAAATTGGCGAATTTACGAGCAATAAAGAGATATCTCGCTATGATATCGCCCAACTTTCGTATGCCGAGCGCCTAGAAGTACTGGCTGGCTGGCTACGTACTCATACCGCGCTCGAATTTGATCGCAGGACATTGGAACTACTGGCTATAGAGACGGTTACGCTTGAAAAAGGTAAGAAAAGAAGCCTAGCTAAGGGTGTTTGGATCAATAGTAATACAAAAGTGCTTACTTTGCATATCGGTACTAACAGATAAGAATAGTAAAATGATGACTCTAAATCGTGAATTTATTGAAAGCACAGATGAGACTATGCGATAATGTCAGAACGTATGGATAAAAAACCTGATTTTGGAATGCCCGGTAAACCCAATGGACGTAAGCAGTGGTTCAAGAATATTGGATTTGGATTAATATTACTTTTCTTTATAGCTGCGGGCTTCGCTGTATTTAATCAACCCGATGGTCTACAGCCTATTGCTTTCAGCCAAGTGATCAAAGATGCGAACGAAGGGAGGATAAAGACTATTACTATTAAAGGTAACGAGCTTGAAATTACGAAGAAAGACGAAGATAAGCCTGCGGCAAAATCTCGTAAAGAAGGTGGCTCTAGTATTTACGAGCAAGGCCTCACTAACCGCGACGTAGAAATAAAAAACGTTGCGGAGTCTAGCTCGAGTGATACGTGGCTGCAAGTTGGTGGCACCCTCATTATCCCGCTCCTTATGTTCGGAGGTATATTTTGGTTGCTGCGTAGCGCACAAGGACAGGGCAACCAAGCAATGAGCTTTGGTAAAAGCAAAGCACGGCTCTATGGCAATGAGAAAGACAAAGTAACCTTTAAAGACGTCGCAGGCAACGATGAAGCCAAGCAAGACCTGGCAGAGATTGTAGAATTCTTAAAGTTTCCAAAGAAGTTCGACGAGTTGGGTGCTCGTATCCCTAAGGGCGTACTGCTCGTAGGTCCTCCAGGTACTGGTAAGACTATGCTTGCGCGGGCTGTAGCGGGCGAAGCGGAAGTACCGTTCTTTAGCATTTCTGGTTCGGAATTTGTAGAAATGTTTGTGGGAGTGGGTGCGAGCCGAGTTCGTGACTTATTTGCCAAGGCTAAGAAGAACGCTCCGTGTATTATATTTGTCGATGAAATAGATGCTGTTGGACGTAGACGTGGCAGTGGCATGGGCGGTGGACACGACGAAAGAGAACAAACGCTTAATCAGATCTTGGTAGAGATGGACGGATTCGAGCAAGGACAGAATGTAATTGTTTTAGCTGCAACCAACCGTGCAGACGTGCTAGACCCGGCCTTATTGCGACCCGGACGTTTTGACCGCCGCGTTGGGATTGGCCTGCCAGACCGTAAAGACCGCGAAGCAATATTAAAAGTACATTTTGCTAATAAACCGCTCGCTAAGAAGGTCGACCTAGATGCTCTGGCCGGCAAAACTGCTGGTAGTAGTGGTGCCGATTTGCAAAACATAGCTAACGAATCTGCCATCGTAGCCGCTAGGCACGACCGTAAAGAGATTATCCAGGAGGACGTAACCTCTGCGTTCGAAAAAGTAGCGATTGGTCCAGAGCGCAAGAGTAAGATTATGAGTGACAAAGAAAAAGAGCTTACGGCCTACCACGAAGCTGGACACGCTATTGTCGGACACGTGTTGCCAGATAGCGACATGGTACATAAGGTAACTATTATTCCTCGTGGTGGTACCGGTGGTGTAACGTGGTTTATACCTCCAGAAGACAAGAGCTATCATAGTATTATCGAATATAAAGATGTACTGGCTCGTATGCTTGGCGGACGTATCGCAGAAGAAGTGAAGTATGGTATTGATAGAGTTACTACCGGAGCTGGATCTGATCTGCAAAAAGCGGCAGAGCTCGCCCGCGAAATGGTAGTTAACCAAGGCATGGGCAAAAAACTGCGCGACCAGGTCTTTCATGTCGAAGAAGGCATGATGATGGAGCGCATGATGCATGAGCGACAATATAGCGAAGAGACGGCAAAGATCATCGACGAAGAAGTAGAAAACTTAGTTCGAGAAGCCGCTACTCGTGCCCGCGAAGTTATCAAGGCGAATCTGAATAAACTAGAAGTACTTAAAGATGAGTTACTAAAAAAAGAGACAGTCGAAGCAGAAGCCGTGCTTGAACTTCTAAAAGGTAGCAAAATGCCTAAAGCCGCAGCTCTTTACTAAATATAGACTTACTTTAGTTAGCTAGACTTCGTTTTGTATAGTCTGTCTCTGTCTCACCTTCCAAATTTGCTAGAAGTGTGTAGGACGTGCACATTTTGGAAATATTGTCACAACCGTCAGGCTTAACCGTATAAGCGTACTCCAATGAAGTCGTGCTGGGTTTATCTGTAAATTGATTAGTCTGGGGCGATTTAGGATCACTAAACGCATCGTTTTCTATGCCTTTTAAGTCCTTATTACGAAAGGATGTATCGTTCATATTAAAAAGAGTAGGATACATCCCGTTCTGAGCATAATATGCTTCTACTTGAGTATGCAATGCATTGATATCAGTTCGTCGTTCTGTATCTCTAGCTTTCTGCTGAACACCAGAGAAGCTAGCACCGACTAGGGCGATTAATAATATAATCCCAACTACAGTATTTATTAAGCCAATCACCAATCCTGCTATAGCTAACCCTCTCCCTTTTTGTCCGTTTTTACCAATTTTAGCAAGTGCAATAGCCGAAACGATAATCCCAACTACAGGTACAACAAAAGCTAATACTAAACCTACTATTGCCATAACGCTCATAGTCTGGGGTGGAGATGGATGCGCTGATCCTTGTGGAGGTATGCTATTTAAAGGCATAACTGGCGGTGCAGGCTCTATCGGCTGAGGGGGTTGATACGGGGCTTCGGGTGGTTGCTGAGGTGGTGTTTGTATTGGATCCATGGGAACTCCTTTGTCAATAATACTTAAGGTTATAGCCTATAATCTGTCATTTGTCATTAGTAAAAACCGATTAGTATAGGCAATATAAAATTTGATCTGTAAAAAGTTCCTTAAAAAATCTATAATACTACCTCAGTGAAAAGATTATTTGCACGTGCCAATAAACGAATAAGTCTTGGCGGCGCAGCCGTACTGCTTATTGGCGTCACAATGCTGGGTCAGCTACTTGGTTTATTACGAACGAGGCTTATTAATGCTAACTTCGATGAGTTGGGTGCAAATGGTACTGATGTGTATTTTGTTGCTTTCAAAATACCGGACTTCTTTTTCTACACGATAGCCGCGGGAGCTCTCGGCGTAGCCTTTATCCCTTTTCTATCGAGTAGTTTAGCTAAACGCGACCAAAAAAGCGCCTGGGAGCTATGTAATAGCCTTATGAATACCATGGCTATATTAATGCTTATAGTGGCTGCGGTAATTATTATTTTTGCGGAGCCTTTATTGCAGTATATAGTTGCGCCTGGCCGTAGCCCAGAACAGATACGTAACGCCGCCTTAATTATGCGTATTATTGCGCTTAACCCACTCTTATTTACGTTATCTGGAGTTATAACAAGCGTGCAGCAGGTTTATGGTCGGTTCTTTTTTTTCGCTGTAGCACCACTCCTCTATAACCTCTGTATTATTGCGAGTATATTCATATTTGATGATAGCCTCGGTATAGTTGGCCTCGGTATTGGCGCGCTAGTGGGCGCAATACTACAGCTACTGGTGGCTTGTATGGGTATGTTCGGTCTGGGCTATAGGTATCGACCTCAAATCGTATGGAAAAACAAGGAATTTCGCGGTGTGACGCGGACTCTACCTGCTCGGTCTATAGACCAAGGGATAGACTCCATCAACTCAATCGTAGAAACAAACTTTGGGAGCAGACTCGGTGACGGTAAAGTTAGCTATTTTGAGAATGCCTACACTATCCATATGGCACCAATTCTGCTGGTAGGTACTGCTATCGCAACGGCTGCGTTTCCGCGGCTAACTGCTCGCTTAGCGGCAGGCAGGCAAGATCTGTTTCGGCGTGATTTCCTCAAAATATTACGCACCATGATATGGATTATTGTACCAATTGCGATTATTGCTTATGCTGGAAGAGGTTACCTTGCGCGTATGATCTTTGGTAAGGGCGCTCCGGCAGTATCGCTTATATTAGGTTACTTAGTAGTAGCTATAGTGTTTAGAACAATATACACGATAATCTCACGGTGGTTTTACGCGCAAAAAGACACCAAGACGCCTTTGTTTGTTTCGCTTTTTGCTATATCCCTTAATATTATGCTAGCGTACTACCTCTCAAGAGACTCCCATTATGGTATCGCTGGTTTAGCTATGGCGCAGTCTATCGTTGCCGCAGTTGAAGTCTTTATATTGGGCGCTGTGATGCTATACAGAGATCCAAAGCTATTTAACCTTGCGTTTTGGGGCGGCATACTCAAGATTATCTCGGTTTCTGGTTTTAGCGTGGTGGCAGCAGCTTTTGCAGTTTCGGCGTTGCCTTTACTTGCTACAGACAGAGGGTTTATTACGCTCGGGACTAAGCTGGCCGTTATAGCTGCCGTTATATTATCCACGCATATAGGCGTTTCCTACTTACTGGGCTTAGAAGAAGTTAATCCTATCTTCTCTAAGATCCGTAAGCTCATTTTGAAGCCGGTCAAGATACAATGAGCAATATGGACCAAGACCACATACGGAATTTTTGTATCATTGCTCATATTGACCATGGCAAATCTACCCTTGCTGATCGACTTTTAGAATTAACTGGCACGGTAGATAAAAGAGATATGAAAGCCCAGCTTTTGGATCGTATGGATTTGGAACGAGAAAAAGGTATCACGATTAAACTTGCCCCCGTGCGAATGAGTTATAGGGCTCCAGCAGATAGTAGACAGCAAATAGTAGATGGAGATACAGAAAACCCAACTACCAACTACCAACTACCAACTACTGAAGTTGAGTATCAGCTCAACTTGATCGATACGCCCGGACATGTAGACTTTAGCTATGAGGTCTCCCGTAGCCTCGAGGCTTGTGAGGGCGCAATATTAGTGGTGGACGCCAGCCAGGGGATACAAGCTCAGACACTAGCTAACGTGTACTTAGCAATGGGTGCCGGGCTCACCATTATACCCGTGCTAAACAAAATTGACTTACCTGCGGCTGATGTAGGCAAGGTAACAGCAGAAGTCGTGAGCCTACTGGGCTGTGCTCCAGAAGACATATTACATATAAGCGCAAAAACTGGTCTTGGCGTTGCGGAGGTACTAGAAAAGGTAGTAAAGGAAGTACCGCCTCCGAATAGTCCGGCAACTGCCCAAACTCGGGCGCTTATATTCGATAGTTATTACGACGATTACCGTGGGGTGGTGCTGTATGTGCGTGTAGTAGACGGCGAGATAAAACGTGGCAGTACGATAAAAATGTTCGCAACTGCTGCCGAAGGGTTGTCTCTGGAAGTTGGCTGTTTGCAACCCGGTATGAAGCCGCTAGACTCCCTTGGAGCGGGCGAAATTGGCTATATCGTTACCAATCTTCGCACTACTCGCGAAGCCAAAGTGGGAGACACGGTGACGCTTAGCAAAGACCCTTCGCAGGATCCGTTGCCTGGATATAAAGACGTTAAGCCGTTTGTCTATGCCGGCTTTTTTCCTGAGAGTAACGAGTACTATCAGGATCTTAAGGACGCAATAGAAAAACTCAGCATGAGCGACTCTGCGTTGCAGTTCGAGCCCGAGAACTCTCCGGTGCTAGGTTTTGGCGTGCGCATAGGCTTCTTGGGGCTACTACATATGGATATTGTGCGCGAGCGTTTGGAGCGTGAATATAACTTAGAGCTGATTGTTACCAACCCAAGTACGGATTACCAGATTAGTTTGTTAGATGGTAGCGATATTGACATAAAAAGTGCAGCCGATTTGCCAGACCCTGCAAGGATTGCCGAGATTCGTGAGCCGTGGATCAAGGGCGAGGTAGTAGTGCCAAAAGAATACGTTGGAGCGGTTATACAGCTTATTTCTAATAAGCGCGGGATACACAAGAACCTAAGTTACGTAGATGCGCAGCTAGCGCTGGTAAGCTTCGATGCGCCCTTGGCTAACCTACTTACTGACTTTTATGACCAACTTAAGAGCGCTACGAGTGGCTATGGTAGCTTTAATTACGAGCTGGATAATTACCGAGCTGAAGATTTAGTACGCTTAGACTTTTATGTGGCTGGCGAGATTGTAGCGGCGCTCAGTCTGATGGTGCACCGTAGCGAATCGGTTAGCTTAGGTCGGGACATAGTTTCCAAGCTCAAAGAAGTTATACCGCGCCAGAACTTCCAAGTCAGCCTGCAGGCTGCTATCGGCGGCAGGTTTATCGCGCGCGAAGATATTAGCGCTTATCGTAAAGATGTTACCAAAGGATTATACGGTGGCGATGTGTCCCGCAAGAAAAAAGTATTGGCTAAGCAGGCCAAGGGTAAAAAGCGTCTAAAGCGCTTTGGCAAAGTTGACATCCCCGCGGAAGCTTTTACCGTTCTGCTAAAGCGTGACTAAAATTTTTGCACAGTTTATATTTTCTGCCAAGATGTAACTCGAACATTAGTGGTGGGTCCGTCAGTATTTTGACATTACTGCCATCTCTATTAATGGTTAGAGTACAAGATCAGGTCCATTTGACACGTTAGTATCTAGTTTTATTTTATCCCTGTATTGCAACGTAATCATTAACAATTAATCACCGACACCATTACAAGCACACTGGGGGCTGTAGTAGTTTTATCGTGCAGAGCTAAGTTGAATCGAATTACGAAATTTTGATTTTTTTAAGGTCTACTAAGATATTAAATTAGAGGAAATAGCCAAATAAATCTACTATTACGTTAGCTCTCCCATTGCTCAAATACAACTTTGTTGCCGCATTATCACCACCCGCAGGAGAAGCCCCGCTAATGACATTGGGCGTAACCGCGTTTGGTATTGTCTGCCCCGTATTAAAGTTAATATTGGAGTGTTGGTTCGTTCCGTTATCCGTTGTTAAACGGATATAGCCTGGAGATGTCGGGCCCGTGACTGTCATATTCATGACAGAGGCTGAAGGTCTATATCCACTGGGTGCTGAAGATTGAAATCTATACCCAAATTGTATCGAACAAGGTGTGCGCTCAAGTTGTTGAGTAGGTCTGCTAGGCGCTCTTACTGGTGAGCCTTGAGGATAATCGCTACCCGAGTATGTGTAATCGCCGGGGTCACATGCGGCCACGTTTGTTCCAGTAGAAGTACGTGTATCTAAAATGCGAGTCGGTCGGATAGAAACATACCTCCCGGCCTGATCTGTATCGCTTGTACTAGCATAGTAATAGCCCGCTACGTCAATAATGACATGCGCTGTTCCCGCACCATTGTAAAGCTGGACTGTTCTGCTTGGCCCCAATTTGACTGTGACCTGGTTTGCGATTGTTTGGCCCGGAACATAGTTCAAATTTGAAGCATTCGGACGAGCTTCACCAGCTGACCATACCGTAAGGTAACTACTGGCAGTTGCACCTGTTACAGTAACATTTAGCACTACTGCTTTAGCTGTAGTTATTTGATCACTTAAAACTTTAGCTGAAACAGGGATTTGTCTAACAGGCCCATTAACACCGCCAACTCCACTCCTTGAATCAACCATTCTTTCCAAGTTAGTGTTACGAAATCTTAGACCCCTATTTCCTGCAGCCGTGGAGTAATAACCCGCTACATCAAAAATAACATGTGTCGTACCAGAACCGTTATAAAGCAGTACTTTGCCGTCAGCCCCGACATTCACGGTCACTTGGTTGGCGGTTGTTTGCCCTGCATTGAAATTAAGGTTTGAAATGTTGGGACGTGATATCCCAGACGGCCAGATAGCTACCTGACGTTGGTCCGGTCACCGTTACATTCATAACCACTGACTTGACGTTACCGGACGGTACGCCGCCTTTGCCTGTAATCTGAACGGCAACAGGGGTTTGCCCGACAGGCCCATTAACACCGCCATTACCGGTTCGTGTATCGAGGATGCGTGTTGGCGTCAGAATGGTAAATTCACCATCACCACCCGTTAAAAGTGGAGTTGCTGCAAAACTTTTAAATATAAAAAATGAACCTATACTAGCAAACAGCACAATAGCAATCAGCGGCATGAAAACCTTTTTATTGGTTAGTTTTGCTCGCCAACCAAAAGCGGGAACACTAGCAGACTTTTTAGAAATTAGTTTTTTAGTACCTGATTTTTTAGTACGAGTAGCCATAGAATATCCGTATTGTTAATAGTTATGCTAATAATATGTATGTTGGTGGTATAAGTCAAAAATATTATGTAACTATATCTATTGATACCATTTTTGTGGACTTTGACCGTTACAGTCCCAAATAATGAGTCTATCTCCTCGGTACCCTCTACCACCACCGTCATCGATACACACTTTGAAATAAAGATCATAGCGGGTAAGCTGAGATTGAAAAGTTACACTAGGTGCATTCTTAAAAGTGACGTACGAAGGATCCCATTTCTGGTTTGGACCACCATGACATGGCCAAAGTATTAATTGTGTATTAGTGATTATCTTGCCATCGGGTCGGGGTAGGTCGATGCATAGATTAGATGCAGCTGCGGGTCTTATTGTCCCGTCTCTCATTTGATACCATTTTTGTGGACTTTGACCGTTACAGTCCCACATCTGTAACTTAGCTCCTGCATAATAGTTGCCGCCAGGCACATCCCAGCAGACGTTAGTAAATAGCATTCTATATTGACGCGAGGTATGGTAAGCAGAGCTAAAAGCCAGCTTATAAACCCCAAACCCAGCAAATAGTAAAATAGCTATAAGCGGCATGAAAACCTTTTTATTGGTTAGTTTTGCTCGCCAACCAAAAGCGGGAACACTAGCAGACTTTTTAGAAATTAGTTTTTTAGTACCTGATTTTTTAGTACGAGTAGCCATAGAATCTCCGTATTGTTAATAGTTATGCTAATAATATGTATGTTGGTGGTATAAGTCAAAAATACTATGTAACCATATCTATGTTAGCGATTTTTTTGAATTAGCCTACATTGTCAACGCATTCGCGGGCTCCCCTAAAGAGAGAATATTTGGCACTCTTGTGTTTTGAGTGCTAAAACGATATACTTGATACATTATGACAGAGCGGCAAGAGCAGCTTTTACGAGCAATTATCGAAGAATATGCCGAAGTAGCCAGCCCGGTTGGCTCTAGCTTATTGGCAAAAGTATTTCACGTATCCTCCGCTACTATCCGTGCAGAGATGGCCGAGCTAGAGCGCCAAGGCTATATTGCTCAGCCTCATACAAGTGCTGGGCGAGTACCTACCGATAAGGGTTACAGATGCTACGTTAATAGTGTCTCAGAGTCCGAAGCCAGTGTGCCCGAACGAGGCGCAGAACGCGCCCTAGCTGCACGAGTTCACGACGGTGGCATGCCAGAACGCACCATTAGAAATACCGTAGATACGCTCGTAGAGCTTACTCATAACTTAGGCATGGCGACTATCGGCGAACAGCTATATATGAGCGGACTGTCTAACCTTTTTGGCCAGCCTGAGTTTATCCATCCTGCACAGGTACAGGAAGTAGCAAGACTTCTAGATAACCTAGAGCCATGGCTACGCGAAGCAGCTCCTAACAAGCCTCTAAGCGTATTTATTGGAAAGGAAAACCCTATAGGTAGTACTGCGGGATGTAGCCTTATTATTAGCCGTTTTCGTAGTCCGTTTAGCGACCGCAGTTATATTGGGGTGCTTGGGCCTACGCGTCAAAGCTATAAAGACGTTATGGGTCTCGTAGGACGAGCTGGTAGGGCTCTGGAGGATACGCTATATGTCTAAAATTAAGAAACCATCACTAGATCAGTTACAGCAACAAATAGGCGAGCTAACGGAGGCATTACAGCGAGAGCGTGCCGATGCTATCAATGCTCGCTCACGTTACGAGCAACAGATGTCTGGCTCTAAACAATCAGCGCGTGTACAGGTAGTACGCGACCTTTTGCCCGCCGTAGATAACTTAGAGAGAGCGCTTAAACATGTGCCAAAAGATATCGCGGGCCACGACTACGTAAAAGGCATATCAGGAGTGGTCAAACAGTTCGAAACCATTTTTCGAAACCTCGAAGTTAAAAGGATAAAGACGGTAGGGCAGGTATTCGATCCACGTTACCATGAAGCTATAAGCATGGAAGAAGGCGAAGGCGATAAAGAGATTGTCAGCGAAGAACTCCAAAGCGGCTACACCATGGGCGAAGAAGTCCTGCGCCACGCCATGGTCCGTGTAAAGCCTAGTAAATAAAAGATGTCAGCAGAGGGATTAGAATTTGATATTAAGGATCCCTGCGTAGACTGCATCTATCGTGACAGTACCCCGTCGGATCTTTCACGGATAATTTTTATAGCTCTTGCGACTAGTGATGAAAATGCAAAGCCTCAAATTTTACCGGGTTGTCGGCATCCTTGGCGATATGCACAAAAGCTAGGACTCGGTACAAGTACAATTGTTGAAGTTTTTAAGTTGCGCGACAAAAACCCAGACTACTACAAGAAAAATAATTAGCACTCTTGACTAACGAGTGCTAATTCGATAAACTAGCAGTACATACTTACGAGTGCTAGCACTTACAATGACGAAAGGGTACAAATTATGGGAAAAATTATAGGAATCGATCTTGGTACAACTAACTGCGCCATGGCGGTTATGCAATCTGGTAAGCCAGAGATTATAGCGAACAGCGAAGGTAACCGCACTACGCCTAGCGTAGTGGCTATTAACAAAAACGGCGAACGTCTGGTCGGGCAAGTAGCTCAGCGTCAGCGGGTCACTAACCCTACCAACACTATCTTTGGCGTAAAACGGCTTATCGGGCGAAAGTTTGGCGACAAAGAGGTGCAAAAAGATCTCGAACTCATGCCTTATAAGATTGTCAAAAAAGGCACGGGTGTACAGGTGGAAATGGCAGGCAAGGGGTATAGCCCCGAAGAAGTCAGTGCTATGATCTTGAGCAAGCTTAAGGCCGATGCAGAAGCCTACCTTGGGGAGCCGGTTACTGAAGCTGTTATTACCGTACCAGCTTATTTTGATGACTCTCAGCGCCAGGCTACCAAAGATGCAGGCAAGATAGCGGGCTTAGAAGTAAAAAGGATTATTAACGAACCCACAGCAGCAGCACTATCTTATGGTTTAGACAAAGGCGAGGAAGAAAAAGTAGTAGTGTTCGACCTCGGTGGTGGTACTTTTGACGTATCTGTACTGCAGCTTGGTGGCGGAGTATTTGAGGTGCTTTCTACAAACGGCGACACACACCTAGGTGGTGAAGATTTTGATATGCGTATCGTCAACCTGTTTGCAGATGAATTCAAAAAAGAATCTGGCATAGACATCAAAAAAGATAAAGCGGCCATGCAACGTCTTAAGGAAGAAGCTGAAAAAGCCAAAAAAGAGCTGTCCACTACCGAAGTAGCAGACGTTAATTTGCCATTCCTTACTGCCGATGCTGAAGGACCTAAGCACTTTGAGTACAAATTTACTCGAGCTAAGCTAGTCGACCTCGTACAGGACCTTATCGAAAACACAGAAGGACCATGCACCAAGGCACTTAAGGATGCCAAACTAAAAGCTAGTGATATCGACGAAGTGATACTGGTTGGTGGTATGACCCGTATGCCAGCCGTAGTAGAAAAGGTAAAGAAGATCTTTGGTAAAGATCCGATGCAAGGCGTTAACCCTGATGAAGTCGTAGCTATCGGCGCAGCTATCCAGGGCGGTGTGCTGCAGGGAGATGTAAAAGATGTATTGTTACTCGATGTTACGCCGCTATCATTAGGTATCGAGACCCTCGGCGGCGTAGCTACCAAACTGATAAATCGTAATACCACTATCCCTACCAGCAAGAGTGAGACCTTCTCGACTGCTGCTGATAACCAGCCGCAAGTAGAAATCCATGTGGTGCAGGGCGAGCGCGAAATGGTTTCTGACAATAAATCGCTAGGACGTTTTGTACTAGACGGTATCCCCCCGGCCCCTCGTGGTATTCCACAGGTAGAAGTTACGTTTAATCTCGATGCTAACGGTATCTTAAATGTAACCGCCAAAGACAAAGGAAGCGGCAAAGAACAGAGCATTACTATCCAAAACAGTGGTAACTTAGACAAAGAAGAGGTAGAAAAAGCCGCCAAAGAAGCCGAAGCCCATGCAGACGAAGACAAGAAAAAGCGCGAAGCTGCCGAAGCCCGCAACCAGCTAGATAGCAGTATTTACCAAGCCGACAAGATGAAGAGCGATTTTAAAGACAAGTTATCTGAAGACGATGTAAAGACTTTGGACGAAGCCATAGAAGCTGCCAAAAAGGTACAAGCCGACGAAAAGTCTGAGAGCGATGCCTACGAAGCTGCTGCAAAGGAGCTTACCGAAAAAATGATGCCTATCGGTGCAAAGATGTACGAAGCACCAAAAGACGAAGAAGCAAAAGATGGCGAAGAAAAGCCAAAAGAAGATGATGCAGTAGAAGGCGAAGTAGTCGACGAAGACAAGAAGTAGATGTAATAATCATGTTTATCGCAGAAATAGAGGAGTTAGCAAAGCGTCATCCAAAAGCCAATAAACCGTATGAGCCGTATTGTGGTGTTGCCGCTCTTTTCAATGCGGATCTATATCCGAGCAACGAGTCGTCTGGACCTACTAGCCGCGACGAATGGGAAGTAATATCACCTTATAAGATACGATTTTTAGGACATACCGCAATAGACGATTTGTTATCCTAAAGAAAAGGTAATGCATGAGTAATAAAGTTGGTATTTCTATTCATCGGGTTACAGTAGATTATGACTTGGCTGTCATTGCTCGTAGTATCGTGGGTGCTGAGTGGGGAGCAGATAACCAGATGAGCGACTATGACGAAAAGGTGCTTCGGGATATTGCTGCAAATCCTGACTATATACTTTTAGTCGCTTACGTTGATGATAAGCCCGCAGGACTTGCTCTGGCTATGAAGCTCTTAAAGCCAGATGGCGACCACTGGCTTTATGTAGATGAGATGGACACACACCCCGACTTTCGTAGACAGGGAATAGGTAGCCAGCTTATGAAAACACTGATCGGTTATGCAAAAGATTGGGGGCTAGAAGAGGTGTGGGTGGGTACAGAACCAGACAATACCAATGCTAACCTGCTATATAAAAGCCTTAATCCAGCGGAAGTCGAAACTTTTGTAGGGTATACGTATAAGAATAAGTTAAATCCGTAGAAGTTATATACAAATTTTGAACTAGCACTCTAAGCATTCAAGTGCTAAAATAATAAGCTGAACTATGAGCAAGAGAGATTATTACGAAGTACTGGGGATTGGCAAAAATGCCAGCGACGACGAAATTAAAAAAGCATTTCGGCGCGTAGCTGTAGAGCATCATCCTGATCGTGGCGGCGACGAGACAAAATTTAAGGAAGCTAATGAGGCCTACGAAGTACTTAAAGACTCGGCAAAACGCCAAAGGTACGACCAATTCGGGCATGCCGGTGTGGGTAGTAGCGCTGCTAGCGATGGCGGCGGTGGTAACCCTTATGCAGGTTTTGGCGGCCAGGGGCAGGAAGTGCACTTTGACTTTGGAGATATTGGGCTAGGTGATCTTTTTGGAAGTTTTTTTGGAGGCAATACGGGCCGGAGCAAAAAGCAGGCTCGCGGACAAGACGTAGAAACCACTATAGAACTTAGTTTCGAGCAAGCTATATTTGGCAAGCAAGTAGACTTGCGGCTCAATATTAGCGATACATGCGAGCACTGCAAAGGCAAAACCGTAGAGCCAGGTTATGAGCTTAAGACCTGTCATACTTGTGATGGTAGCGGGCAAGTGGTACAGGCTATGCGGACAGTATTTGGCAATATACAGCAAGCTACCGTATGTCCAACCTGTAAGGGTCGTGGCAAAATCCCAGAAAAACCTTGTAGCGTCTGTAAAGGAGCGGGGGTGGCGCGCAGAGAGCAGAAAGTACAGCTTAAGGTGCCAGCTGGTATAGACGACGGCTCGACTATACGTCTTAACGAGCGCGGCGAGGCGGTGGCAAATGGACCAAAGGGCGATCTGTACGTACATGTACGAGTAAAAGCTCACAAAAAGTTTACCCGCGAAGGCGAGCTTATACTAAGCGAAGAACATGTCAATATGGTAGACGCAGCCTTAGGCACGACGATAAAAGTCGATACCGTAGATGGCCCCATAAGCATGAAAGTGCCAGCCGGTACCCAGAGTGGAGACGACTTTAAACTTTCTGGGCACGGTGTACCCCATCTCAAGAAAGAAACAAGAGGCGCCCATATAGTAACCCTTATTGTAGATACACCTAAAAACCTCAACAAAAAACAACAAGAAGCACTAAAAGTTTTCAAAGAATCCGACAAAAAAGGCTTCTGGAACTAGCTTACAGATAACCTCCTGACCCGTAATTAACCTTAGAGTAGACTTGGTTGTATATCGCGTTTGCCTGCTTATTGGTTATAGACCTGCTCAGATCTCTCAATGTAATGCGTACCAAAACGTTTTTTTGGTCTGGTTTGCATCCTAGTCTTTCTTGTATCCTTATGGGTAGATCGCTATAAGGTGTGTCGCTCAGTATTTCCACACTTTCAAGGGTTGCTGCTTTCTTGCCAAGTGCCTCACGAATATCCTCGTTCACGTCTTCCTCTACGTAGCTACTCGGTACGCTGTATGACATATCCCGCTGAATAGACGGTTGATTAGAAACTTCATGATACTTTTCTAGATCTTTCATTTGTTCTGCAATCTTGGGGTTAGTCGAGCGCAAATAGCGAATATCAGGGATATTTTTTATCGTCATAACCAATCTATCCAATCCCATGCCAAGTGCCCAGCCAGAATGGGTTTTGGGATCAAGACCAGCGTTTGCTAAAATCTGGTGGTTAATCAATCCACATTCTAATATCTCAATGTCTCTGTCGCCAAGAACAGCATTTACTTCAATACCTTGCTTGGTGTAGGGGTGGGGGGAATCGATAATCCGTAGCGTCCACCCAGGCGCAGCAGTTGCAGCCACACCTTTTACAACTGCGATTAAATCATCTTTAACAATGGACTTACTGTCTATGTTTTTAGTAATCCGCCACATTTCAAGCATGTGGACTTCTCCAACATGTTTTTTATCAGTTACGTCTCTACGGTAGGCTAAACCGGGCAAAAGAATAACGATATCTTTCCAGTCATCTTGTTTCGCCAGATCACGTAAAATGCCAGGAATTTGCGCCGTGGTATGGGTACGCAAAATGTGTGTTTTGTCTACGTAATGAGTGTAGGTAGAAGAGCGGTTAATGTTATCCGCAGCTATCAGCAAATTATCGTAATTGTCGGCAACTGTTACTATTGGGTTTTTACGATGTACAGTTACTTTTGATGCTGGGTGCAAAGATCGCATATAGGTTTCAATTTTTTGGCACAACAACTTAATCGCATGATTCTCTTTCTCATACGTTAAATCTTCTATAGCTAAGTAGCTTTCTAATGCTTCTTTAGCTAGTGGTTTTATATACATTTTCATCATTTTCTCCATAAGTGGTTATTATTAATCTGCAAGTGTCCATCGCACACGCATAGAAGGCAGCTCTTCTGCTAACTGAACAGACCCGAGCCTTCGGCGCAGCTTATTTATGCTCGCTCGTGACCTATGTATCTCTGCTTTTTGCGCCAATATTGCCGCTTCGTCGACTGGCTCGCAAGCCAGTAATGTTCCAACTACTTGTCTGCCTAGGCAAATAGCTGTCTCTGCATCGTGTATCTCTAGCCCGATTTTTCTTCTTTCTGTATTATTATCTTTCATGAAATTTCTCCTTAAAATTAAAAAAGCCCCTTGGTGGGGGAAATAAGCTTTGTTGATTGAAAATTTTTAGCGTATAAAGCTAGCAAGTCCCCCGAGAGTAGAGGGTGTAAAGAATGTTACTAATACTATTG
>JBBSJF010000012.1:0-17325 GCA_038257495.1 Saccharimonadales bacterium (SeqCode)
GAAGACATACACCTTATAGCTACCCAGAACCTGCGTCTCATACGATCACTAGACGATCCCTTTAAAAAGATATTCGGAAGCTATACGACCATGCCACGTAAAGTAGAACAAGCGACCGTTTATTTTGAAGAAGTGGCCTCACATCTACTAAAGCATCAAAACACCAGCACGCTTGCTCAAGTAGCGTTAGTATCGCTACAAGAAGCCTTACAGCGAGCCACTACAGATAACAAGACGAGTTCGCTCACGACTTGGAAAAATAAATGGCTCATCAAAAATAGCGAAAATGTATTTCAACTTGCAGGAAAATACGCATCAGAGCGCCTCGCAGCTACGGCAGAGCTACTAAAAGCATATACGCTAGAGCTCACTACTAAAGGCTTGTACGATTTTGATGACATGATACTAGAAAGTGTGAAAGCGCTGGAGCAAAATGATGAATTACGATTTACGCTACAAGAACAATATTTATATATTTTGTTAGATGAATTCCAAGATACGAATAAAGCCCAGCTAAAAATAGTGGAGCTACTTACGAATAACCCCGTGCTGGAGCGTCGACCGAACGTTATGGCAGTAGGTGACGACGACCAGGCAATATATGCCTTCCAAGGTGCCTATGCGTCCAATATGTTGGATTTTTTTCATATGTATGACGATACTGAAGTTATAAACCTCGTCGAAAACTACAGGTCACAAAGAAAAGTTTTAGACGTTGCAATGCATATCAATACACAAATAAGCTCCAGCCTTAGCAGCCAATTTAACGGTATAAATAAGCAATTAACAGCTTCGCTAAGTAACACAAAAAAGGCTACAGTTGCGCACCATGAATTTACAAGCGTAGCGAGTGAATATGAGTGGATTGCCGATTCCATCGCCGATCTTATTTCAAAAGGGCAAGATTCGTGCGATATTGCCGTACTTGCTCCTAAACACAAGATACTAGAGAGCCTCGTCCCGCTGCTAAATGCCAGAAAAATCCCTGTGCATTATGAAAAAAGAGAAAACATCCTGCAAACTCCAATAATAAAATACCTCCTATCTACCGCAAGACTGATTGAAAGTATCGGCACTGGTAATAGCGCGGAAGCAGATAGCTTATGGCCAGTATTCTTAAGTGAGCACGCATGGAACATTAATACGTCGGATATTTGGCATGCATCATGGCAGGCATCTAAGGACAAACAATCGTGGGCAGAGACATTGCTCGCAAGCGAAAATTTTGAGTTAAAAAGGGTAGCCCTCTATATATTGGCGCTCGCATCTATAAACAAAACTTCTTCTTTAGAAGATATGCTGGATTATCTTATCGGAAGCTGCCCCGTACCCGTGGTAGACGAGCATTTGAGTACGGTTACTTCGCCGCTTCGTAAGTTTTATCTAGACTTAGATAAAATAGATGCTACCTCATTTGCAACGTTACTCTCACATTTACAAGTGTTGCGTGCAAAACTTAGAGAGCATCAACATGCCAGAGATGACGTATTAATGCTACACGACCTGTTGTTATTTGCAGACGCTTATGAGCAAGCAGAGCAGCCACTACTTCATACCAGTCCGTATTATCAGGCGGCAAATGCCGTGCAGCTCATGACTGTATATAAAGCCAAAGGTCTAGAATTCGAACATGTATTTTTGCCCCAATGCTTAGAAAACGTCTGGGGAGACACCACCAGAAGTGGCGCAAATAGCGTGCAATTGCCCACTAACTTACAGCATATTCGTCATGCTGGCGCCACGAGCGATGAACGCTTAAGGTTATTTTTTGTGGCTACTACGCGTGCAAAAAGTGGTCTTTATTTTTCGTCGCACGAACATACATTTAGCGGCAAACCTACAAAAAAACTTAGCTATTTTGAAGATCTTATTATAGATACCTATCAGCATCATGAACCCACCTCAACACCTTCTATTCAGACGCTGGAACTCCTATGGACTAACCGGCATATAAACAATATCCAAAAGCCAGACTTAAAGACTCTTCTTAAAGATCGCCTAAACCACTATCAGCTGAGTCCATCCCATCTTAATAGCTTTTTGGACTTGCAGTACACTGGACCAGAACATTTTGTTATGCAAAGTTTACTGCGTTTTCCATCTGCGCCTACAAAAGAAGTTCACTATGGTAACGCATTTCATGAAACGCTTGAATGGGTACAGCACCAAGTCGCAGAGTATAGCTCCTTGCCGAATATAAAAAACATAGAAGCCTATTTTACTGCACGTATGAAAACGAAAAAACTACTTCCACAGCAGACTATTATATACACCGAAAAAGGTATAGAAGCACTACGTGTATTTATCTCATCACAAAGCCATATTTTTAATGCATCGGACAAAGCAGAAATCAGTTTTAGAAACGAATCGGTAATGCTAGGCAACGCAAGGCTAACTGGCAAAATAGACAAAATGGTCATTGACCACAAAGATAAAAACATACACGTCATAGATTATAAAACTGGTACGGCATATAATAAGTGGTTAAAAAACACCAAATTATACAATTATAAAAGACAATTATATATGTATAAGCTACTAGTCGAAGGGTCTACTACGTATAAAGGTTACGAGGTAAACGAAGCTTCGTTAGTATTTGTAGAACCAGATGCGGAAAGTAAAATAATTACTTTAAATTTATATTTTAACAAAGCCGAATTAGATAAAATCAAAATATTGGTTACCAAAGTATGGAATTGTATAGAAACATTGGAGCTTCCAGATACGTCTATATATACTTCCGATCTTGCTGGAACAATACAATTCGAGCAAGATTTTTTGAAAACATAGCATACCTCACATTGGCGGTGTTACTATTAACTCATGAATAAACACTCAACCAACCCACCATCACCAGCTGATTCTCCATTAGGAGATGTACCCGAAAATAATAATCATGTCAACACGGCTGCGACTACGCCAATGGAATATATATCCAACCCATTTACATCTAGTTTTAAGGGTCTCGAAATAATATTTAGAACCAATCAAACGGCAGCAATCATTATTGTTGCCTTTGAGATCGTCGGAGCCATACTTCAACTTGTCGGTAATGTAATACAAGCCCTCCTGGATAGTTCCCAGCAGGCAAACGCACAGTCGTTCGGAGGTAGCGCTCCCGAAACCGGTGCATTAGTTGCCATAATAGTTATAGTATTCATTGGGGTGACTATTGTACTTATTATTTCCGCCATATTTCAGGTTATTTTTAAAGGCATTATAAATTACGTAACCCTATGCAGCATGTATGGGAAAAAGGCTTCATGGGGCGAAGGTTTTAGTCTTATAAGCAAACGATTTACGAAACTTCTAATTGCAGAAGCGCTCATTACTTTAAAAGTTATTGGTGGCTTTTTGCTATTTGTCGTACCGGGCGTGCGAGCAACGTTACGATACAGGCTAGTTTATATGACCATACTGGACCGTGATATGTCCGGTACGGCAGCGATGGATTATCAAAAAAATGTTACAAAAAATAAGCTCATGGAGCTTTTGGGTGTAAGTACTGTTGCTGGCATAATTCCTATCATTGGCAGCTTAGTAGCCATGGGCGGAAACCTAGTACAGTATAAGCAGCTTACCTATACATATGACAATAAGATTGCGCGACCAGCTACGCATTGGCTAAACTATCTAGGTATTGTATTGATTGGCATTCTTGTTTTGTTCATCGTAGCTATAGCAATAATCTTTATTGCGGTGTCCCAGACTTGGGGTGTATAACAACATAACCTTCCAAAGCAAAAAGCCCCTGGTTGCAGGGGCTTTTGTCGTTAATAGTATGTTTATGTTTTTCTTATCTCTTACGTGTTGATTTCTTCTTCTTAACAACCTTTTTTGCAGTAACAGATTTTTTTAACGCTGGCGCGTCAACAACTGGCTCGGTTGCTACGACCGGTACAGCAGGTGTAGCTCGCAAGGAACGACGACGTAGCGTAGCATCTGTAAAGACATACGTATATACATTCATGCCAATCACAACTCCTAGGACTGGAGCGGCAAGGTATTCGACCCCAAAGTTCTGGGTACCAAGTGCTGCGGCAGGATTTATAACTCCGTTGTAGTGTGAACCCACGTCTACTCCCTTGTTCTTAGCCTCGATCCGCTCCTGAACAGCACGTGGAACAATAGAGGCGATTAAGATACCCATAAATAGACCCGTGCCGACTATGGCAGCAAGACGAACACTTTCGAACTTTTGCGTTACGACTGCCGCAAGTACAAGACCAAATACCGTAGCACCAATAAGTTCAGCTACAAATAGTTTCCAATTTATAGAACCAAAAGCAAGCTCATCGATCTTACCATCAGTAAGCCATGCATCTAAACGTAGCGCTGCAATCGCGCCAAGTAACTGTACAGCAATATATACGAAGGCTTGTTCAAAACGAATCTTACGAATCGACAAAAAGCCAAGTGTAACCGCAGGGTTAAAATGTGCACCACTAATAGTACTGAACGCTACTGTCATGAGCGTAACAAGCGTACCAACCGCAGCAGCAATAAAGAACGGCACCGGAATATCTGATTTAGAAACAGTCAATATCGTCATTGTAAGCAATGCAGTTCCAAGGAACTCTGCCAGTATCATACCTACCTTAGCTTTTGAAAATAGCTTCATGCTATGAAAAACCTCCATTTGTTTATATACGCTAACTTTAATACAAACTACCGATTCATGCAAGCCAGCCCATTCATAATTGGGCACGATGCATGACATACATAAATAAAGTGTCGTCACGTATTTTCCCTTTTTTTATAAAATACAGAGTATAAATCATAGATGTAGTGTTTGATTATTGCAGGCAAACACTACATGTAGTATATTATCTATGTAATTACGGGAGCAAAAGCATGGCTATAACAAGGTTAGATCCCTCATATGCGCGCCTACTGGCTCCTGCTAAAAAATCATTAATCACCCAACTTACACCCAACGTCTATGATAGACGTAACTTTCTTGCGACTAACCGATTACGTAACGGAGATCCTTTAGGAAGAATCGTTACCGAGGTAGTATGTGGCATTCAGGACTTAGATGACGATTTAATACCAACGGTAGATGGACCTGTTTTAGATGCCCTGCAAGAGCAGTTTAATCAAACAGAGCCAGAAAAAAGGACAAAGTTTTTGCCCGGCTCGGTAGGTGAAGTTGCCTTTGGTGCATTCGAAGAAGCTACTGTAGAACGTTATGGTTCAATATTCAACACGACAGTATATCTTGCGCACACCTTTGGACATTTTGCGGCAACTACCGCATGGAGGGGCATTAGAAAACAAATAAATACATTTGTGCGTGATCAAAGCCAGGCATCGTAGCGTACACTACATATAATGTTCGAAAATTATAAGACTAAAGAATCGGTAGTAATTGTATACACCGGAGACGGCAAGGGTAAAACCAGCGCTTCTTTGGGCCTTATGATTCGTGCACTGGGCAGCCGCAAAAAGATAGCCTACATACAGTTTATTAAATATTGGGGTGTGGGAGAGCATGTATTTATTCGGGATATCCAAGACATATATAAAGACGATTTGTATTTTTTTAAGGGAGGTAAGGGATTTTATAACGCGGGCGAGTTAAGCGAAAACCGTATCACAGAGGTAGATCATAAAAAAGCTGCTAAAGAAACCTACGACATAGCCTTAGACTGCGCAACAAGCGGAAAATACGATTTGGTACTATGCGATGAAATCAATAACGCAGTGCATGATGGTCTACTTACGCTCGCGCAATTACGCAAGCTTATAAAAAACAAATCTTCTCTTACGAGCCTTTGCCTGACCGGTCGTAATTTTCCTGAAGAACTCTACAAGTATGTTGATATAGCTACTGATATGAAAAAGATCAAACATCACTTCGACGACCAGTACCTCGCCAACCCCGGCATCGATTACTAAGTAGGCTATACTATTCGTATGTTGTCGACCGATCATGCTTTTTCGGTTCCGGTGCGGGGGACAATCTAATGGTACTGCCTGGATTAGCTCCGCATCATACACGTCAAAGTATGGGTAGCCGCTCCAGGCTCTATACAGAGAAACATGCACCACATATCTCTGATTTTTTAGAAACAAGCGAGGGCTTGTGGCTCCTGCCTCGTTCTATTGCAGAACGGGACAGGACGGGAGGGATCGCAGTACTAGGCAAACTTGCAACCATTGCCGAGACAAGTGAGGCAAGCGGGCATGTAACCGACAGATTAATCAAAGGATCAAGACTTTTAGGTAGAACCGCGATTACAGAAACGGGATGCATGGTAAATGGGCTACGACGCAATCAGCAGCTTGCTAAGTGGGTCATACAACTAGCCGAATGGGACTGGGGATCACCATCATTCGACGAAGCTGATGACATACCGTACCTGCATATCTGTGACAATGACGAATGCTATAACCCACGCCACTACGACATCGAATTTAGTAGACCGACATTAAAAGAGCGCAAAGTAGAACTCAATCCAAATGATTACACGTTTCTGGCTAATGGTCATATACGTACGATGTCTGGAGACATTCTTCCGTCACTAGAAGAATCACTAAAATACTTTATCGATTTTCAGAAGAAAAATTACCCATTTGTACCGATAGCTAAGTCGAAATTATCAGCCACCTCTACATCACAAATCCGTTTTCATCCTGTAACAGGATGTTGGGAAGCATGGCAATACTACTGCAAACCACAAGACAACCTCAATTGGCAGTTCGATGGGTACGGTAGGCTATACCAAAAATACACAGCTTCGGAAATAGACCAAGAAACAGGCGAAGTTATAAAGACTCAAAGACGCGGACACTGGATGGCTCACAGAGTGGTATGGAATGCCACAGGCAGAAGATTTAAAAAAGGACACGTTCTAAATCATATATGTAGTTATCGGCGGTGTTGCAACCCCCTTCATCTAGAACAAGTAACACACGGCGAAAATACAAGCCATGGCGCAAGAACAAAGAAAGCTAGGAGAGACCGCGATACAATTAATGGGGTACACGCACCGTCTATTTCTAAATACATATCACCAAAAGATAGATTAGGTAACGAGAAGGATATCCTAGATCTATACCGAGAGTTTGCAGCTTAAAAAGTATATCGGTACATCATTTACAATGTATCTCCTTTCATATACCGTTGTCGGATAATTCATGTCGGTGGAGTGGAGGTCAAAGGATATGTCTTTTATGATCCAGCCAGTAGCCTCTAATTGTTCTAAGCTCCAGCAAAACAAATCTTTATTGTCTGTCTTAAAATATAATGATCCATCTTCTTTTAAAAGCGTTTTATATATACTTAAAAATGATTGATGAGTAAGCCTATGTTTTGCTGAACTTTTCTTAGGGAAGGGATCGGGAAATGTCAGCCATAACTCATCGACACTACCTACTCCTACTATGTCTAATACTGAGTTAGCGTGTGCCCGTAAGAATCGGATATTAGGTAATTTAAGGTCTTCGGATCGCTTTGCTCCTTGGTATAACCGCTCGGCTTTTACATCAAGCGCTATGTAGTGCTTTAGTGGATTCTGTACAGCGAGTTCAATGCTTAAGTCTGCTGTGCCGCATCCAACTTCAAAAACCGTAAAAGTATCTTTTAGATAATCTCTAACGACCGGCTGGTCTATACTCGCTTCCCAGCAGTTTTTTATTTTTTGAAAATGCCATAACCTCCACGCTTTTTCACGAATTGTTCTTTTCGGTGGGATATTTTTTACATTCATCAATTTATTATTTTATACTATACGTATGACAGAGTCTCTACAAGGTTACAGCGATATACTAGACGAACACATAGGTTCGTTTATAGGTCATACTCTTAGACGTAAGGGTGTAATATCTAGAGAAACTGCCCCTAGATTACTTCGAGCGGTACATAGAGAAGATATGGCGGCAGAAGTACTAGAACAGTTGCGCACAGCAAGCACGAACGTTGCCGAAAGTGAAGTCATTCCTCCTGCATTACGCACCGCTGAGGATTTTATGCGTGGTCAAAAGTTGATGTTTCAGTACCCATTCGAGGGAGTTCCTTGGAGTCAAGCTGTGGTAGATACTGTCGATGACGATAGACTAGGACTCGTAACACCTGATGACAAAGTGTCCTTAACGGTACATCCAACTTATATTGGTATATACCCGGATAGAGATTATCGAACAATGATGGCGGACAGACCTGGTTCGGGTCATACATCTATAGCACGGTTCACAGTGCTCCTTAGTTTATTCGAATATACTCCTCCCACAAAAGATCGTATCAGGCGTGTCTGTCGACGCTTTGACATATCCTGCAAGCCATTGGGCAATTCTACAGCATGAATAAGCAGTCGCAGAAGAAATTAGTTCGCATTTGTATAACACTTGCCCTAGCAGGGTTCTTTGCAATCGCCCAAAACCAAGGATGGCTCAAAGAGAATAAAACCGCCGTGCTCAGTTCGGTCACTACGGGGACCTATAAAGTAGTAGAATTTTCAGACGGCGATACATTTGCAGTTAATATTGATGGTAAAAAAGAAAGTATTCGCTTGATAGGTGTAGATACACCCGAGACGCATGACCCACGTAAAGAAGTGCAATGTTTTGGCAAAGCCGCCAGCGCATTTACCAAAGAACTCATCGGAACGCAAGCTGTCAGGCTAGAGAACGACCCGACCAATAGCAACAGAGATCGTTACAATAGATTACTTCGCTATGTATACCTACCCGACAACAGACTCGTAAATGCCGAGATTATCAGGCAGGGGTATGGCTTCGCCTATACATTCTTCCCATTTACTAAACTAGAGGAATTCCGGGCGCTAGAAAACGAAGCTAAAGAAAAGAAGTTAGGGTTATGGTCGAGCTGCTCGACTATATTGGAACCAAACGGTGCGATCCGCACGAATGATGATATATAATAGATGTAAATGATAAAGAACTTAAAAACTCGTATTTTTGCGAGGTTTCCGGCGCGCACCCTGTTTCAGTCGTTGCTTACAACCATTGCTATTGCTGCAACCTTCCATTTGCTTATTGTTTCTATTGTTGCAGTTATTAAACGCAGTATTAGTTATATCAACCCGCTAGATTTTCTAGGTTTAAGCACCGTTTTTCCAGAATATAGGACATCTCGGATAGCTGCACTTGGCGGGTGGCTGATACTAATGGGTGTCTTTTTTGGCGTACTATATGTAACGATTCATTATCATTTATACTTGTCTATTATCCAGGAAAGCAAAATGCACAAAAGATTTAAGTCAGTATCTAAAAACATCAAGAGGAAGCTCGATGAGCTAGAAAAGTTTGCAGATTCGTTATAGCTTATTTATTTTGAGCAGAGGAGCTGTGCTTGCGACCTGGACGAACAAATCTTTTTAACTTGGTGTGCACCAGCTTACTGCGAGGCCATTTTGCCATTCGCTCAGCCATAGTCGGCAAGCTTACGCGTAAAGCCCGAAACGAATTTCCGACCATTAGTTTTTTGTCATACGCAATAATCCCATGCTGTGCAAGATGTATAGACAGGTCTATGTCTTCGTGCACCATGGCATCGTCTAGACATACGTCGTCCTTAACTAGCTCCCAACCAGACTTTCTTATGGCCATATTAGATCCATATAGCGTCTCTCCGCCAATAAGTTTTTTAGAACCTTGGAAGTATAAAACGGTAAACATTTTTTCGAACATTGTCTTAAACTCTACTGGCGCATCATAAAATTCGTTAGTACCAGTTACTCCTATGACATTTGGGTCATCAAAGCTATTTTTGATACGTTCAATCCAATCAGGAAAAGGGCGTGTATCCGCGTCACAACGTGCAATGATTCCACCTTTTGCTTTATTAAAACCAGCATTCCGAGCCGGCGTTATACCTGCTTTTTTCTCAAGTACTACTGTAGCACCCATTTCTCTTGCTATTTTTGCCGTGTTATCCGAAGAGTTATTGTCTACCACGATAACTTCATCGGGTTGGACAGCCTGATCTTTAAGAGCTTTCAGGCAATTACCTATAAAATTTTCTTCGTTGTAGGCAGGTATAACCACAGAAACTCGCATAATCGCCATTGTAGCACATGAAGTATCTCCTATTTTTGCAAGATATTCGTCTAAGTAATATACCCGATACACTGATACAATGTAGCGAATGATTAAACCTAAAAAAACAGCCCCCAGTGGCGCTGCTTTAATAACTGGAGCTTCTTCTGGGTTTGGTCTGGAGTTTGCGCACCTATTCGCGGCAGATGGTTATGACCTCGTTATAACTGCACGTCCTGGTAGCAAACTACCCAAAGTAGCAAAAAGCCTACAAGCGCAGTACGGCATAAAGGTTTGGCAGCACGAAATCGACTTATCTAAACCATGTGCAGCCAAAGACTTGTATGCATGGACCTCTAAGCAAGATATTACTATCGCAGTACTCGTCAACAATGCCGGTATAGGACTTTACGGCAAATTTATAGACCACAGTCTAGAGCAAGAGCAAGAGCTTATAAATCTCAATATAAATGCGCTCTCCGATATGTGCTATTTATATATCCCTAAAATGATCAAAAACGGAGGCGGTAAGATCCTCAATATAGCTTCCATTGCAGGTTTTCAGGCTGGACCGTATTATGCGACCTATTTTGCGAGTAAAGGATACGTTCTTCTTTTTAGCGAAGCGCTTTATTACGAATACGCAGGTGACAATATCCAAATCACCACCTTGTGTCCTGGCGTAGCTCAAACCGGCTTTTTTAAACGAGCAAATATGCGCGAGAACTCGTTTTTATTGCAATCGTATTTTATGAGTCCAAAACGGGTTGCTAGGGCAGGCTACAAAGGTTTAATGAGTGGCAAAAGCGTGATTGTGCCAGGTAATAGGAATAAGTTTGTGGCTCTTGGCTACCGCGTTTTACCCCGTAAAGTCATAAATGTCATTACCAGAAAAGTCATACAAACTGCTGCCGTGCCAAAATCGCCTAAAAAATGACATAGTAATTTGGAAGATAGACAATTGTTGAATCGACTTTGAGAATAAGCATAAACGATTTATTATAAGTAGTAATGGTTACGTTTGCCGCTTAAAATAACGTCCGAACATATGCGACATAAAACAACAACTCATAAGAAAACAGCTAAAAAAGCTTCTAAAGTAGAAGCTGTCGTAAAAACGCGCACCCGTTTAGGAACCTTTTGGGTAAAAAGTAATATATGGCGCCGGTTAGGCATCGGTGTACTTGCCATCATTATTCTTTGGGTAACCATGATGTACAGCGTTGCCCAGTGGTATATAGCGGGGCAGGCAGATAAACCGTTAAAATACGGAGTAACATTTATTCCTTCATATGCAGAATATCTGGGCGTGGACCCCAAAGAAACAATGAAGGCGATGATAGACGAGCTTGGCATACGCCAATTTCGGCTCGTTAGTTACTGGACAGAAGGTGAAAGAGTTCAGGGAACATACGACTTCAGCACACTCGATTGGCAGTTTAAAATGGCGGAAGAATCCGGCTCTAAAGTGAGCTTGGCGATAGGCTTGCGCCAACCACGCTGGCCAGAATGCCATATGCCTGATTGGGCAGAAAAGATGCCTAAAGAACAATGGTCTGTTTTACTCAAAAACTATATGGAAAAAGTTATAACACGCTATAAAGACAACCCAGTACTGGAGAGCTATCAGCTCGAAAACGAATATTTTCTTAAAGTATTTGGTATATGCCCCGACCATAGTCGCGACAGGTTGGTAGACGAGTATAACTTTGTAAAAACCCTAGACAACACCAGGCCGCTCATAGTAAGCCGCAGTAACAATGGTGTAGGTCTACCTGTTGGCAAGCCTCGTCCGGACGTATCTGCCGTGTCCGTATATAAACGAGTTTGGGACAAGACCTTAACCCATCGGTATTTCGAGTATCCTTTCCCAGCATGGTTTTATGCATCGCTTGCCGGTGGGGGTAAAATTGTTATAAATCGCGACCTTATACTACACGAGCTTCAGGCAGAGCCATGGTTACCCGAAGGATATAAAATCAACGACTTAGCTACTATAGATGAGCAAAACAAATCTATGGACGCCGCACGGCTTAAAACACGCATAGACTATGGCAGGGCGACTGGCATGAAAGAGATCTACCTATGGGGAGCAGAGTGGTGGTATTGGCGCAAAGTTGTGGCTAATGATCCTAGTCTTTGGGATACAGCGAAAACCGAGATCGAATCTGCTGGGCAAATGCGTTAACCAGCCCTGCTACCTCTTTACTCGCTTCCATATGCGAAAAATGTCCCGTATCTTTTAAAATCCGCATTTCACCGTGTACAAACGCATTGGTAAATGCCTCTGCGGTCTTATCTGATATCATTTTATCTTGCTTACCATGTATAACCATTACCGGTATTTTGAGCGACCTTGCCAACACATACTGATCGCAAGCGTCAACGGCTTTAGCGGAATCTCTCCAAGCATTTACACTGTACTCGTTTGCTTGCTGCGAACGAACGTAACTTTTCAAGTAATCCATGCTCGGTTTACTTTGATGAATTGCGTACGTAGCCACATCGTATGGTTTGCCGTGTATAAACGCATACGTTTTTTTATCGCTTATTTTAACACTCGCCTTAAACATTGCCTTCAGGGTTAGCTGCATAGCTTTTTTAAGCTTCGGAACAGGGTTTAGCAATATAGTGCCTTTAGCGTTCTCTTGTAATTCTTTGGCCAGCATAAGTGCTATGGCACTACCTAGGCTATGCCCAAACACGATTACATTGTTAAGGGAAAGTTGCTTACATAGTGCAAAGAGAGACTCAGTGTAATTTTCTAAGGAATGTTCTTCGAGCTCGTCAGACAAACCATATCCAGGTAGATCAGGTATGACCACCCTGCATGTAATATGCTGCGCAATAGGTAGTAAGCCCTCATGGTTACCGCCCAGACCATGAAGCATCAGTACGCAAACGTCGCTGTCTTGTCCGTTGTCCCAATAATACAGTTTTTTGCCTAATACATGTATAGATGTTAACAAACCGGTTTCCTGTGAATTTTTTTTCATTTATATAATTGTAGCAATATATTAAGTTAATCCTCACTACTCACTAGCCTATAAAAGAATCTAGGCAGCTTTCTGTAACGAGGTTGCAATGCGGCAAAAATCTGCAAAAATCAGAATGTTATCCCCACCTTCGGGGTGGCCGCAGTCGCGCAGATCCACTATGGCATCTACAGCAGGATTACCAACAAGTCTCATTCTAGCCTCATGGGTAAAAAGGCGGCTAAATTCTCCTACACCTACTACCGATATAGTATCTTCTGGAATTTCTTTAATATCATCAAAGAACCTATCGCCAGCCATACCTTTTTGCCATGCCAGGCTTACAGGACTAACCAAAGATGCAGCAAAATTTGCCAGATTTGCTACCTGGCGTGGTGCCATGCGACCATCATGGACGCCCTGTACTTTTTCAAGTAATGGCACCCCACTAGCCATAACTGCCCTATTCGTTAATGACATCGCCTTTTTACTGGTTGCTTTTCTCAAGCCCGCAGGAGTTCTTCCAGTTTCGGTATTGGGAGCTTCTGCACTTACGGCGTAATCGCATTCAGTTAATGAGGCAAACAATGGAACGATTAATCCTCCTAATGAGTACCCAATCGTGTTTTTTTTCGAATCATTTGGAATCAATTTTTCTATAGCTGCTGCCCGTAGCTCTGCAACTGGAGTAGCATCGCCACTTGCAACAAGTTCTAGCTCGGCTTTTGTTAAGTCGTATGCGGGAGCTCTAAATGTGTTCTCAGGGAATATGATCATAGGGTTATTACCCCCACCCATAGCCGCTTGAGCTATCAGCCAACGAAGTGACATATGCAGTCCGGTATAACCTTGAGGGAAGGGGTTATGCCCTACTATCCATCGACTATCATCTATATCTGCTTTGTTTACACCGACAGGCATGAACTTTTGGGCAGTTACCGTCCTTTCGCTACCTCCAACACGTATATGAACCTCTTCCACGCTAAGTGCAGTAAGCTTCTTTAGATCATCTTCGGACAAACCATTAATTTTTTCTCTTGCTTCGAGTGCTTCTTCACTCGGCTGGTGCGACCAAACTTCAGCAAACTGTTGTTTATGCATCATATTTTCTCCATTACTCTTATTATAGCACACTTTGCAAGTATTAGCAATATGCGTCATACTGTAGGGCGTTATGGCTAAGAAGAAACAACCAGCTAAAAAACAAATAGTAAACCGCCGGGCGCGGTTCGATTACGAATTGTCCGACGATATCGTAGCCGGTGTTGCACTTACGGGCGCCGAGAGCAAGAACTTGCGCATGGGACATGGCAATCTGACAGGTTCGTATGTAACAGTCAAAGACAACGAGCTATGGCTGTTAGGCGCTGCCATACATGGTACTTCTGGTATACCTATAGATGAAGACGCAAAGACACGTACCCGCAAGCTACTCGTAAAGCGCAGAGACATAGACGAACTCATCGCAGCCAAAAAACAGGGCAAAACCATAGTACCTACAAAGTTTTTAACTAACGGCAAATATATAAAAGTAGTCATCGCCCTCGGTAAAGGCAAGAAAAACTACGACAAGCGCGAAACCATCAAGCGCCGCGACCAAACCCGCCAAGCTGCCACCGAAATGAAAAGATTCTAAGAAGTACATTGCATAGATGATAGTAGGTCGGTTATAATCTGCTAGTCGCTTTAATCAGAGAAGTACGAAAATATTCCGGGGTAGCGCAGCGGTAGCGCAGTTGACTGTTAATCAATTGGTCGCGAGTTCGAATCTCGCCCCCGGAGCCATGATAGAGACCCGTGCTGAAAAGCAGGGGTTTTTATCTGTAAATCGTTGGTTCTAACCACATCAGTAGCCATTTGTTGCCTATAATTCAGTTCTTCAAGCGGAATAAAGTATTTATTAGGGGTAAACCGTATGGTTCTATCCAAAATTGTAAGCTTCTCACCAAGCTTAATAATCACTGTTCGTTTTTTCTCAAGATCATCACCATCAAAGTCCTCTTTAGCATACCGTGCGAAGGTAAATACTTCATCCGCTACCTCACGCCAGTTACGTGCTTTGTATTCTGCCTTATTGCGATCTTTCTGAAGCGTTTCGAGATTCTTTTCAAGAGTAGTCATCTCAGCAAAGTACCACGCATTATCATCTGCTTCACCGTTATAGCGCATTCGGCGTAAGTTAGCGATCGCTTGTGCGGCCTTATCTATAGCTTTATCTCTGCTACTGGTCTGAGCCTGATCTTTATGGACCACTGCATCTTCTTGCTCTGCAAGCGCCTCGATTGCGAGCTTATAAAATTCAGGATCAATAGTAAACTTTGATAGCTTTTCTTTGATCTGCCTGATTAATTCATCTTCAGCGACGTGTAGATGGGGCTGATTACACTTTGCATGCTTATTCTTACCAGTGCAATGATAATAAATATATTCCTTACGTTCACCAGAAGATTTGATATTTTTGTACTTTCTCTCAGCAGTGATCGCAAAATCACACTCACCACATTTAAAGAGGTTACGTAACTGAAAGTCATACGTCCTGTCCTTTGGTCGAGTTGTATGAATTGGGTCAATGATTTGCTGCACTCGCTCAAACTCTTTTTCGGTAATCATAGTTGGATGATTACCATCATATATTGCGCCGTTAAACAGTAGCTTGCCTGTGTAGAACGGATTTTTGAATAATACGCACAGGCTAGAATAGGCAATAGGCTTTCCACCGGTTTTGCCACGTATTGGCGTACGAATGTTCAGTTCCTTGTCTGCAATCTCTGCAAGCTTGGCCATTGAATAAGTGCCGGTTAGCATTTTGTCCCATAGTACACGTATAAGTGCGAAGTTTTCGGGATCAGCAACGATTACTTTATTAAGCCGATCATTTAGATAGCCTGGGGGCGGTACACCTGGCTTATCGCCTCTCTCGGCTTTTGAGCGCATACCGCGCTTTGTGTTTGTTGCTAGCTCACGAATGTATTGGTTAGACATGCCAGCCTCAACACTAAACACGATCGCATTATCTTCTGGAAAATAGCTTTTCTCGGTCGTTTGGATGTGTTGTAGTTTGCCGTCCTGTAGTAGTTGTTGAATACGACCACTATCAGCAGGGTTGCGGGATAAACGGTCCAACTTCCAGCAGATAATGCCGTCAATTTTGCCATCTTCAATTTCATTTAGTAACGCCTTGAACTTAAGGCGAACATCAGGCCGCTTTGCCGATTGACTCTCACGAATAGGCTCACCAACTATATGCAAGCCCTCGCGCTGGGCAACTTCTGTCATGTACTTAATTTGGTCGTCGAGTGACTGTACTTGCTTATCTTCTGTATCAGTAGATTTGCGAGCATATAGCCTGTAACGTAGATACTTTAGTTCACGTATATTCATAGTTTTATCTCCATCAAAAAGGACGGCTGGTTGTTGACACAGTCCATAGCGCAAAGCCATTTCCTGATACCAGCCGCCCATTTTGGGTCGGGAAATAAAAACACTCTGCGCGTGTTTATGGATAGTGTCAACATGCGCATTATAGCTTGTTCTGGTTTTGGTGACAATCCGCAGTCATAATAGTTCTCCTTGTACTGACGTTACCGTCGTACTGTCATTACTATCAGAGGGCAAGTTATCTGATACGTCAGTGTCGTCGGTAATGACAGTAGATTTACTTATGGTAATTAGTCGGTCTTTACCACGCGAACGCTCCAAATCAACACCTTTGGCACTTAAATTAGGTGCTATGGGCGTAAGAGCTCTACCGAGTCGAGCAGCATCTTTTGGCCAGCCTCGACTTTGGCCAATTTGAAGCCTGTACGCTATAGGAGTAAGCAAGCCGTACAATTGAGCAGGCGTACCCTCCCACTCATCACACTCACGCATAAACTCCATAATCGTCTGTGATACAGGGTTGGCTTCGATTGCTTCATCATGTTGCACGGCAATATTATTGGAGTATGCTCTTATAAACGCCTCCCCGCTAAATCCTGATGCTTCAGCAATTACGTAACCCCAACGTGCAAAGTCAGCCATCCGAGGCAGCTTTCCCAGCTTAACTTTTGGGTAAAGCGCTAGGGATTCTACTAGCACATCAAAAATAGCACCAAGTATTAGCGGTCGATCGAGTTCAAATTTAGCCCAAAAAACTCGTGACTCTTTACGTTTTTCGGGGCTAATTCGCTCAAGATTGAGCAGGATTGAGCGATCAAGTAAGTCTGATTTATAGATACCCACGGGTAAACCCGTGGTGCTTAGGTCGGAATACAATTAGAGCGTTAGCTCTAATTGGTCTGCATCCTGGATACCCTGATGTTCTACGTAGTGCTTGATAGTCGCTTCATCTAGACCGATACTGCTGACA
>JBBSJF010000013.1:0-16433 GCA_038257495.1 Saccharimonadales bacterium (SeqCode)
AAGTAGTACAAAAACTAAAACGTAAGAATGAGTTGGAGAGCTCACTACTAGATGCAATAGAAGAACACGGAGAATAAGTTCTACAGGGTTTAACCCTGGGTTAGCACTCTTGACAGTAGAGTGCTAACTTTGATATTCTGTATATAGCGAAATATAATGCCTCGCTAATAAGGATGGGTATAAAATATGATTCCCGAATCTCAAGACTTTCAAGACTTTCTTAGCAATCTTACTAATAATGCGCTACACAGCTTAAAACATGCTGAAGCCATAGCCAGAAATATGGGTTCTGCATATGTGGGTACGGAACATCTACTGCTTGGCGTCTTAGCTCAAGACACTAGCATGGCGTCTAAAATATTAGAAGGAGCAGGCATATCTCTAGACAAGGCAAAACTCGCCCTCAACCTTACGCAGCGCACACTTGTAATGAATATGGGGGCTAAGGGTTTAAGCGAAACAGCTAAGTTAACTTGTAAAATGGCACTTGATATTGCAAATGACTATGGTCAGGACTACTGTGGGACCGAGCATATCTTATACAGCATACTCTCACAGAAAAATGCGAGAGCTACCGTTCTACTAAGAGATATGAATGTCAATGTCGATAGGCTAACTGGTGAGATCGAAAGCTTTCTTAATAAACAGCAGTACGAGAGTGGGCAAGAAAACGACGTTAAGAACAAGAGTAAAACTGTGGGCAAAAAGTCTGCATTAGACTTTTTTGGCACAGATTTAACAGACCAAGCAAAAAAAAGTAAACTCGATCCCGTAATTGGTCGAGAAGCTCAAATACGTCGAGTAATAACTATTTTAAATCGTAGGACAAAACATAATCCCGTCCTTATAGGCGAACCTGGTGTTGGTAAAACAGCTATAGTAGAGGGTTTAGCACAGAGGATAGTCTCGGAAGACGTCCCTGATAGTCTTATAGATAAACGGATAGTAATGCTAGATCTTGCAGCTATGATTGCTGGCACGAAGTACCGGGGTGAGTTTGAAGATCGGCTTAAAAAAGTTATGAAGGAACTCGAAGAGGATAACCGAACTATAGTATTTATAGACGAAATGCACCTTATCGTAGGCGCGGGAGCTGCAGAAGGTGCGATGGATGCTGGAAATATTTTAAAACCAGCATTAGCACGGCGCAAAATACAACTAATTGGTGCTACAACTACCAACGAATATACGAAATATATAGAAAAAGATGCCGCTCTCGAACGTCGTTTACAGCCTGTGATAGTGCCTGAAACTAATGTCACAGAAACAGTTGCTATATTGAAGGGACTAAAAAAACATTACGAAGAATTCCACGGTGTGACTATTGACGACGAAGTAGTAGTCGATACAGTGAATTTTGCAAAGCGCTATGTCAATGATCGCTTTATGCCCGACAAAGCCATAGACCTCATGGATGAAACGGCTGCACATTTACGCGTAGACAAGGGCAAGACGTCTCCGGAAGTTCGTAAATTTCAAAAAGAGTTAAAATTAGCGAATACTCGCATAGAAGATGCTGCCGAGCAAAAAGATTATGAAAAAGCAGCTAAGGAAAAGCAAAAAGCGAGTCAAATCCAAGATAAACTTGACATCATTATAAAAAAATCTGTAAGCAAAAAAAGGATTACCGTAAATAGTGACGATGTTGCAGCTGTAGTTGCGCGTATGACGGGTATACCAGTTCAAAAAGTTATTAAAGCCGAAGCAAAATACCTGCTAAACCTAGAGAAAACATTGCAGAAATATGTTATTGGTCAAGACGAAGCGGTTACTGCTGTATCCAAGGCAATACGTCGCAATAGGGCTGGGCTAGGTAGTGCTAGTCGACCTATCGGTTCATTTATTTTCTTGGGTCCTACGGGTGTAGGAAAAACAGAGTTAGCACGAGTACTTGCTAGGGAATTTTTTGGATCCACCGATGCACTGATCAAGATAGATATGAGTGAGTTTGGCGAAAAACACACTGCAGCAAGACTAGTCGGCGCGCCTGCAGGGTACGTAGGATATGATGATGGCGGGCAGCTTACGGATAAAATACGACGTCAGCCATATAGCTTGGTACTATTTGATGAAATTGAAAAGGCCCATCCAGATGTATTTAATATGATGTTGCAAATTTTGGAGGACGGTATACTGACAGATGCGAAAGGTCGCAAGATTGATTTTAGTAATACGATAATCATAATGACCAGCAATATAGGCGCTAATAAACTTCAAAAAGAAGGTGGCCTAGGTTTTACATCCTTGCAAGATATTCCTGCAGACATGGATGAAGCACACAAGCGAAATTTGGGGAAAGTATTGGAAGATTTGAAAAAGATGATGAGACCGGAGCTGTTAAATCGTATAGATAAAATAATCGTATTTCGAACTTTAAGTAAAATAAATCTATTTGATATTGCGGACTTGCAAGTGGGGGATGTTTCTAAAAGATTGTTGCTGCATGGTATTGGCATAGTACTTACAAGAAAAGCGAAGGAATATCTTTTGGATAAGGGTTACGATTCTAAAAATGGCGTTAGACCATTACGGCGACTTATCCAGGATGAGATCGAAGATAGCCTTGCCGATAACCTTCTGCAAGAAATATATCAGCGGGGGGATATAATCGAGGTTTCATTAAAAAAAGATAAACTTATGTTTACAAAAAAAGCTGAGTAGTACTTATATTGATTAATATATATAATATATACCAAATAAGGGGCTTAGCTTGAAACGGTTTAAACGGTTTATAATAGGAACTATAAGCTCACTGCTGATAGTCATCCCCATAATTGCAGTAGTAAAGCGTCAAGATATACTTGATTTTACGCGATTATATAATTATAAACCCTCCTCGGAAGTTATAAAACTTGCTGATGATACGACAATGAAGGGCTTAGGTCGCAAACTTTTTTATGTTAATCGTCCGCTCATTCAAGATAAGTTTTCTTTTGCTGGTAGCTGCAGTGATAGTGAACAAACTATAGTGTTGGGATGTTATATAAATATAGAAGGAATATATTTACTTAATGTTGATGACGATCGTCTACATGGCATTGAGGAGGTCACGGCAGCACATGAGATGCTTCATGCTGCATACGAAAGATTAAACAAATCAGAAAAACAAAGGATAGATATGCTCTTGCAGGATCAGTTAGCCAAAACCAATGATGCACGCATAAATGAGTCCTTGGAGCTATATCGAAAAAAAGATCCTACCATAGTTGCTAACGAACTACATTCTATATTACCTACAGAAGTACGGGCACTGTCGCCAGAGTTAGAGACGTATTATGCTCAGTATTTTGATAACAGGGTCAAGATAGTGGAATATTCAGAAAAATATGAATCAGAATTTAGTGGTCGTAAAAAAAAGATAGAACAACTGGAAGTTACTATGTTATCTCTCAAAACTCGTATAGATGCTGCACAAGTTAATATTTCAAATCAGAAGAAGTTTTTGGATAGTGAAAGATCTAGGCTAGAGCAGTTGACTGCTTCAAATCGGGTCGACGAATACAATGCAGCCATACCTACATATAACGCTGGCGTGGGTAAATACAATGTGCTCATAGACCAAGCTCAAAGGCTTATCGATGACTATAATGCAAAAGTAGAAGAACATAATAAGTTGGCTTCTGAGCAGAAGGAATTAATAAAAGCCATTGATAGTCGTATAGATACACCATAAGTTTATTTTCATATATACTATTTAGTAGAAATGACAAAAAAATCCCGTTTAAAATACGTATGCGCTTCTTGTGGTGCGGTTCATATGTCTTGGTCGGGTAAATGTAGTTCCTGCGGAGAATGGAACACACTTACCGAACAGTTAGAGATATCAACTGCTACCGCTAAATCTAGTGGCAATGCACTGTCTCCTCAGAGTTTGCCAGCAATAACAAAGATAGACCCTGCTCCAAGGATATCTACACAAATACCCGATGTAGACTTAGTGCTTGGCGGAGGTATAGTGCCTGGGAGTGTTGTGCTCATAGCTGGTCAGCCAGGTATAGGAAAAAGTACATTGTTATTACAGATAGCTCACGAAATAGCTAAAAGTCATAACGTTCTTTATGTTAGTGGCGAGGAATCGGCACATCAAATAGCCCTACGTGCAGGACGTTTAGGGGCAAACACGGCTAATATGCAGCTTGCTACGAGTACAAGTGCCAACGATGTAGCTGCAACGATATCTGGTAGCGAATATAATGTGGTCATAGTAGATTCTATTCAAACAATATCATGTAACGAAATTAGTTCTGCAGCAGGTAGTGTAAGCCAGATCACAAATAGTACCCAGCTTTTGACAGTTGCTGCTAAACAAGCGAACACGGCGCTTATTGTTGTAGGACATGTTACTAAAGAGGGGTCGATTGCAGGACCAAAAGTTTTAGAGCATGTCGTGGATGTAGTGCTCCAACTAGAGGGAGACAGGTACGGTGGTTTCAAAATACTTAGAAGTATTAAAAATAGGTACGGCTCTACTAACGAAGCAGGTATATTCGAGATGGTCGACGCAGGGCTACGTACAGTAGATAACCCGTCGGCAGCCTTGCTCGCGGAGCGTCAGGCAAGTGATGGTTCGGTAGTTTTAGCTACAATCGAAGGATCGAGACCACTACTGGTCGAGGTACAGGCGTTAGTTAACAAAACGAGTTATGGTTATCCAAAACGTACCGCAAGTGGTATAGAACTGAATAGACTTAACCTTTTAGTAGCTATGCTAGAGCGGCGCACCAAGCTTAGTCTTAGTGATCAAGATATATATGTTAATATTGTCGGTGGTATAAAAATTAGCGAGCCGGCTGCGGATTTGGCGGTAATAATGGCTGTAGCTTCTGCAGCTAAAGGTATGCAGCTCAAGGGCAATGTCGTTGTTTTTGGTGAAGTTGGGTTAAGTGGCGAGGTAAGACATGTACCGTTTATAGATAAACGTGTTGCCGAGGCCGCCAAATTAGGTTTCGACACTGCTATTGGTCCAAAAATGCAGTCAGGTACAAAACCAAAGTTATTAACAAGCGTAAGTACGGTACGCGAAGCTCTTAATACCTTTTTAGAAAAAGATTGAACTATGCTGAATTACATACAAATTCTACTACTTCTAGGCATAATATCATTACTTATACCGAAGCGCGGTATTAGGGTTAGAAATAGAAACGAGCAGTCAATTATTGTAGATTCCTGCGGACTGATTGACGGACGGATTGTAGATATTATCTCATCTGGTTTTTTACAGGGGAAAATAATAATTCCAGAATATATACTTCAGGAACTACAGCTTCTTGCAGATGGTCACGACCCTCACAAAAGAGAGTGTGCCAGGCGAGGCTTAGATGTAGCAAAAAAATTAATAGAGATGAAACATGCAATGGTACTTAATATAAAAACAAAAAATAGCACAACGGATAACATGCTCATAGAATCGTGCTTAAAAGTACATGCTATGCTGTACACTACTGACTATAATTTAAACAAAATAGCAGCGCTACATCAGATACGCGTGTTAAACATACATGAACTTGTCGGTAGTCTCAGGAGTGTTGTATTGCCTGGCGAGATATATATAGTTAAGGTTATTATGAAGGGCAAAGAACGAGGTCAGGGATTGGCATATTTTGAAGATGGAACTATGATAGTACTTGAAAATGGTGCTAAATATGTAGGTAGAAAAGTAGAGGTGACTATTACCCGTAGCCTTCAGTCAGAAGCTGGTAAAATGCTATTTGCAACCGTCAATAATATGTCTCGAGAAGTTTAAGTGTCGTTTATCGTTTATTAATCGTTATTAGTATTTCGACCACCGCTTGATCTTGGCACCGATAGGGTACTAGGAGGAGGGGCGGGCGTCGTACTACTGGTGGGATTCCCCATGCTAAATGTTTGTGTTTTCGCATCACTTGCATCGTATAGAACACTATCCACTACTTCTGCCATGATAATCTTTTCTCCGCTTGTTGTAACCTTGTATGTGTAACTTACAGGACCGTCGCCATTTACCTGGAATGACTGAAGTATTTGCCCGCCTAATACGAAATTAACTGTACCGGAAAACTTTGAACTACTTAGTGGATGCGTACCTTGGGACACGGTTGCCGTGAGTAGATACTCCCCAGCTCCTTTGTCGCTTATATTGAGGCTTATACGTGGTTTAGAATCCTCACATTTATGCACATCGTCTTTCTCCTCCGTATTTGCGGCCGCTCCACCAGCAATGAATGGATCGCCTGAAAATGTATTAGAGTTAGAATTAATGATTTCTTTTTTTGCTCTGGCTGGTGTGCAGTCGGTAGCTAATTTATCAGATACTCTGTCGATTGTAACCTTTTTATTGTCAGCTTTTTTATTGCCTTTGTACCAAGAAGGGTATAAGTCAGTAGAAGGACTAGGAGACACTTGTCCGTATATACGCTTTGTATAGACAAACGCCGGTAGTGTTTGTATGCCTGTAGGCTTTTCGCGTTCGATAGGTTTAAGATCATCGTGAACGCGTCGCATAAATCCTCCCCATATTGGTAATGTCATAGCATCAGTTAGACCACAGAATTTTATATCTGCACCGCAGCGTGGAGAGTTCTTAGAATCTCCCACCCACACACCCGCGGCGTATTGGGTAGAATATCCCATCATCCAACCATCTTTAGCATCGTTAGTTGTACCCGTCTTAACTGCAAATTTATGGCCTTTATATAAATGCGGTTTCGTAGCAAAAAAGCTAGCCTTGGGGTCGGAAAGCATATCAGAAACAATATATGCAGCATCAGGGCGCACGGCCTGTATACCTGGATCTTCTTTCCATTCTTCTAAGATACGTTGTTTAGAATCTTGAACTTTAAGAATGTAGGTTTGTTTCAGTGCACGACCATTACGAGATAAAGAACCAAAACTATGTACATGCTCGTCTAGTTTTATGTATGCACCGTCGCCTATACCTGCAGCATTGCCACATTCGCTTTCTTTTTCTTTGTCGCCAATTCTTGCTCCATCTTGGTAGCACTTGTAACCGTTCTTTGCCCCAAGCTTAACTACCGTTTCCTGTATTTTTGTTATACCAGTTATGGCTGTAGCCTTGACCGCAGGTACGTTCAGGGAGCCTCCGAGAGCATACCTTAAGCTTATGGGACCAGTAAATGTACGGCTGAAATCATGGATACAGTTTCCGCCTTTTTCTGGCAAGGCTTGGTTTGTGCAAGGATATCCTGGTACTGGTCCTTTTGTATCGTATAGAACACTTCCGGCACCAAACTTATCTGAATTTTCGATAAGCGTCACATAATCGTATGGTTTGATACTAGATCCTGGGGGTAAAGGTCGAGTTGCAAAGTTCACTTCTCCAGCTTCGTCCTTATTATTAAAATCATCACCACCAACCATAGCTACGATTTGACCAGTCTTAACATCCTCGGCTACAAATGCTGCTTTATTCCCACCTTGCTTGCGTACTTGCTTTATGCCTTTTGCCATCTCTTCTTCGGCTATTTGCTGAAGTTTTGGGTCAAGTGTAGTAGTAATTTTGTAACCACCTCGCTGTACTGTCTTATCTGTCAGTGTTTCTTTGAGTTGTTCGATTGCTTCGATTACAAAATATGGTGCTTTAATATTCTCATACTTTGATGGTCGGGGTTTAACCTTAGCTACTGTGTCTATTTTTTTAGCAGCGTCTCGCTCCTCTGGTTTGATATAGCCAAGTTCCACCATGCTATCTAGGACATAGTGCTGACGACCAATAAGAGCTTCTTTATCGAAATTAGACTTACTATAAGGAGAGTAATACGTAGGAGACTTAGGTATGGACACGAGCATCGCTGCCTCGTCTAGGGTAATCTCATTAGACGTCTTGCCAAAATAATTTTCTGCAGCCGCTTCTACGCCAACCTCTATACCTCCGTATGGCGCTGCATTGAGATATCCGACAAGGATGTCTTCTTTGGAATAGCTTCGCTCTAACTCAATAGCTAAAATAAGTTCTTTAATCTTTCTCTGCACAGAACGGTCATTCGTGTATTCCTGTGTAACTTTCACAAGTTGCTGGGTGATAGTTGAACCACCTTGGGTACTTTTACCTAAAGAGTTGTTAATAGCAGCTCTTGATATTCCTTTTAGATTAAAGCCGTTATGTTCATAAAATTCTCTATCTTCTATCGCTATAGTGGCCTGTTTCATGTAGTCATTTATTTTGTCACTGGTGACGGGAACGCGCTTGATAGTGTCGAAATCTTCATAAAGGAAAGTTGTACCGTCTTTTGCAAAGTACTGGTTACTGCCTTTTAGCTTATCTCCCTCGACGTCTTTGATCTTTGGTAAGTCTTTACGGTAATATGCGAACACGCCTGCGAGTCCGATGAGTATAGTTAATACACCAACGCCTCCAATTGTAAGCGCCATTTTTAAACCTTGTCTACTAAACCAGTAACGAGCGACACGCTTGGGGTGCATACGAAATAGCATGCGCCTTAGCCGTCCTTGAGGCATAGTACTTAAGTAAGCTGCACGTGCTCTGGCACGGGATTCCTTTTTTGCCTTTATATGATCAGTTAGGCTGCGATTTACCTTTATGACTTTGCCGCTTTTGGTAACATGTTGATTCGTTTTTAAGCGGCGTCGCGGTGTACCACCAGGCTTGGTATTGTTCATTCTGAAATTTCGGACTCCTTAATACTAGTAGTATAACAAAACTTACGTTTTAAAAATAGAACCTTATTGTCTAGCCTCATCTGTTATACTCTATATAATATGTCTACTATATATCAAGACTTGCTGTGGCGAGGACAAATCAAGGACCGTACGTTTATAGATGAAGAATGGCTGAACGACCCTAAGATTTTTTACTTAGGCACTGATTGCTCGTCCGGCAGCCTCCAGATAGGTAACTTGGCAGTGTATATGCTAGCCAGACGTTTAGTGAAAGCTGGTTGGAAGGCGGTACTGTTGGTCGGTGGAGCAACAAGCCTCGTAGGAGACCCAGGGGGCAAAGTAAGTGAGAGAGAGCTTATGGCTAAAGAAGATATCGATAAGAATGTAGAAAGCCTTACTCTTCAAGTAAGTAGATTGCTAGATGGAAGCGAATTTAGCGTAGTAAATAATTATGATTGGTTTAACGGTATGGGTTACCTGGAATTTTTACGAGATGTAGGCAAGCACTATAGTATGACCGAACTATTACAACGCGATTTTGTAAGTGAGCGTATAGGCGAAGGTAAGAGTGGTATTAGCTATGCTGAGTTTAGCTATTCACTTATTCAGGGTTACGATTTTTATTACTTATATTCCAATCATAATGTCGTACTCCAAATTGGAGGATCAGACCAGTGGGGAAACATGATCTCTGGTGTGCCTTTAGTGCGTAAAAAAACAGAGGCGGAGGTGCATGCGCTAAGTATGCCTTTAGTTATAAACAAATCCACAGGCAGGAAGTTTGGAAAAAGCGAAGAAGGGACTGTCTGGCTAGACGAACTCATGACTAGTGTTTTTAAGTTTTATCAATTTTGGCTAAATTGTGATGATGAAGGGGTGGAAGACTATCTAAAAATATACACCGAGCTTAGCAAGGAGCGTATAGATGAGATCATGTTAGAATTTAGTTCTAATAGATCCAGTAGACTAGCCCAAAAAACTTTAGCCGACGAAGTTACGGCAATTGTGCATGGCACTGCCAAACGCGATGCTGCTGTAAGTGCAACTTCTACCTTGTTTGGTGGGTTAGCTGTGTCAGAAGTCTCACCAGAAGCCGTAGATATGCTTAAAGATGAGTTGCCTTGTATCAAGGTCGAAATAGGTAAAGACATTAGCGATATATTGGTCGATAGTGGTCTGGTATCATCAAGAAGCGAGGCAAAAAGACTTATTGACCAAGGTGGCGTGCTACTAAATCAGCAAAAAGTAGTAGAAGACAGGCAGCTAATCTCGACCGACAAGCTCATGGCAGGATCCGTTCTGCTGCAACGAGGCAAGAACCAGTTTGCGGTTGTCGATATCAACGTTTAGACTAGGTACTATATGAATAAGATTACGAAAGCCGTGAAACGAAGCCAAAAAAATGCCGAGTTTTACAACGACCCTAACCACAATTACCTACATTATTGGGACGGTCGAGACTATGAGCATGCTGCAGAAGAGATCGCTATCCGTAAACTACTTCAGGGCACTAAGTTTAAAACTGCCGCAGACCTAGGTGGAGGATACGGACGTCTTTGTAAAATGCTAACCGAATACGCCAACCAGGTAACGCTCATAGAGCCTAGCGCTAAACAGCTGGATATTGCTAAAATTTATCTTAAAGATACTCCTCAGGTACGCCGTGTTCTGGGGCAAGCAGATGATATATCGCTAAAAGATAAAAGTACCGATCTTATAACGATGGTACGTGTTATGCATCATTTGCCCGACCCAAGCCGCGAATTGTCAGAGATTGCCAGAGTGCTCAAAGATGACGGAACGCTGATACTGGAAGTCGCTAACTATGCGCATGGTCGTAACCGCGTAAAACATTTGCTACGAGGTAAAAAACTTCCAACATCACCAGTAGATATACGTTCGGCGCAGTACCAGGGCGACAAATCCATACCGTTCGTTAACCACAACCCGGCTACCGTGATCAAACAACTTGCCCATGCAGGCTTAAAAGTGGAGCGCGTGCTGTCGGTATCAAACTTGCGCAGCCCCCGCTTAAAAAAGATTCTTCCCAAAGGTTTGATGCTATCTATAGAAAAAATAATGCAGCCAACTCTCGCAAAAACTTATTTTGGTCCTAGTATTTTCTTCCTCGTCAAAAAAGCCAAGTAAGCTTAATATAGACCACTCAGGTACCTGAGCTGTTCGTAGTATTTATTGCCTATTTTATTTTCAGCGATATATTCTTCGACATGATCCGGATCAATAACGCTTGAACATGCAGAGAGGGCACGACGTTTTAGATCGATAAAATTGGTAATGTCAAAATGTGCATTTAAGCTATTTTCAAATGAATCTGCATATAACATTTCTAGAACTGTATGTGGTTCTATCCCACTCTCAATCTGATCTGGGAAAAATCCTCTATCTCGGGAATAAGGATATACGGCATCGGTAGTAATTATCGCCGTATGTCTGTGGTCGCGGTGGTTAACCCAGCGGATATTTTGCTTACTGGAGAATGTGTTTATCACTTCGTCGGGGTTGTGTGTTATTACAATATCAGGCTTAAACTGTCTTATATGGAGGACTATCTTTTTGATATTCTCTACGCTAGTTTCTAGTTCACCATCGGGTATGCCTAAGTTAAAACATTCTTCGGATGCTATACCGAGTATCTTGGCTGCATTTTTCTGCTCCTGTATTCGCATAGTTGCAAACTCAGAAGCACCTATGGTTTTATCTTCTGTTCCTTTTTCGCCATTTGTAGTGACGACTAATCGTACTGATTTATTGTCTGCAATTAAGCGAGCAACAAGCCCACCACAAATCACCTCGTTATCATCTGGATGTGCAGTGACAATTAATATCCTGCTCTTTTGTGAGAATACGTCTTTATATGAATCATTAACATTTGTTGTACTCATAAAGCTAGTATATCAATACTAATAAACATATTTTAGTTTTAACGCTTCTGCGTATAGACTATGATTTCATCTATAATGGTAACGAGCATGGATATATCAGTGGAGAATATAAAAGGCGTCGGAGGCGCTAAGGCGAAACTACTTAAAAAAGTAGGTATAGAGACAGTATTGGATTTAGTGACATATTATCCGCGCACCTATAACGATTATTCCACTATAAGCGTAATCGTTAAGCTGATGCCCGGCACCGTGTGTATTAAAGCCAAGCTGACCAGTATCGCTGGGCGCTACGTTCGACGAGGAATGCATATTACAGAAGCCATCGCTACCGACGATAGCGGGTCAGTTAAGCTTGTCTGGTTTAATCAGCCATATCGGGCAACGAGCATGAAGCGCGGCGAACAGTATTTTTTTGTAGGCGAATATGGCTTGCATGGTAAAAACTTAAGTATCTCTAGCCCAGAAAGCGAATTAATAAGCGATATGCCGATTAATGCTGCCAGGATTGTACCAATTTATAGAGAAACTAAAGGTTTAACATCAAGATTACTTAGAAGTCTAATCTCGCAAGGGCTAGATTGTATTGATTCTCTTGAAATAGTACCATCGACAATACAAAAAGAGGAACTCTTATTACCTTGGAAACAGGCAGTAAAGCTTATGCATTTTCCAAACACTATGGAAGATATAGAACAAGCGCGAAGTCGCCTAGCTTTTGAGGAACTTTTTGTATTGCAAGTAGCCAGCTTACTTAATAAGAACGAACTAAAAGGGCAGCACAGCTTGAGTATTGCATTTGATGAAAAACTTGCTAAAAAATTTGTAGAAAACTTGCCTTTTAAACTTACCGATGCGCAGCGCAGGGTGGTCTGGCAAATATACAAAGATATTGAAAAAGATGAGCCCATGAACCGGATTCTAGAAGGCGATGTAGGCAGTGGTAAGACCGTCGTGGCGCTTATGGCAGCTCTTATGTGCATCGCCTCTGGACATCAGGTAGTGCTCATGGCACCTACCGAGATACTGGCGCGTCAACATGCAGAAACTATCTACAGACTACTAGAGCCTATAGGCATGCATGTGTCTGTTGGCTTGCTTATAGGTGCAGTAGCCAAAAACAAAAAACAGATTTTAAAAGAAATGATAGCTTCCGGTCGTACAAAGCTAATAATAGGTACCCATGCGCTTATACAAGACGACGTGACATTTAGTAGCCTTGGGCTGATAATCGTAGACGAGCAACATAGGTTTGGCGTAGAGCAGCGTAGAACACTGCAAAAAAAGGCTGGTCACATGCCACATGTACTACATATGACGGCAACACCCATACCCCGCAGCTTAGCGCTTACCGTATACGGCGAGCTAGACGTCTCGATACTCGACGCAAAACCAGCTGGGCGCGCGCCGATCACAACTACAATTGTTTCGCCCAATTCATTGCAACCAATGCACCTAGCAATAAAAAAAGAGATAGAAAAGGGTAGGCAATGCTTCTGGGTCTGTCCGCTTATTACCGAAAGTGCCGTTTTAGCGGCAAAATCAGCAGAAAAAGTTGCACTAGAACTTAAACAAAGTGTTTTTAAAAGCATGCGTATAGGATTGCTGCACGGAAAGATGAAGAGTGCTGAGAAGGAAAAGATAATGCATGATTTTCTTGACCATAAGTTGGATATATTAGTATCTACTACTGTTATTGAGGTGGGGGTGGACGTCCCTAATGCAAGTGTCATGGTCATACAAAACGCCGACCGTTTTGGGCTTAGCCAGTTGCATCAGTTACGAGGGAGAGTTGGCAGAGGCAACCAAGCCGGTATGTGTTATCTTGCTTTATCCGATAGCAAGGCAGTGTCCAAACGTTTACGGTACTTAGAGCAGTCTAATGATGGTTTTAAATTGGCAGAATACGACCTACAGCTGCGAGGTCCCGGCGCCATATATGGTTCTAGCCAGCACGGCGCGCTAGATTTACGGGTAGCTAACCTTACAGATGTTGTGCTCATTTCCCGAGCGCGCAGTAGCGCTAAAGCCTTTTTAGATGGAAATCCAGACTTATCAGAATACGCCCATCTTAATGTGGCCGTATTAAAAGCTCGCTCAGTAACGAATTTGAATTAGTACTGTACTATTGTTATATGTATTCCGGCACCACCCTAACAAAATTTTCTGGTTGTATTATTGGTGCTCATCAGAAGTTCGACCGGCTAGCCCGCAAACAAATTCGTCTCCACGGTATAGGCTTAGATGAGTTTCCGTCTATAAAAGAAATATTATTATTCGAAGGCAAAAATGGACCAGACGCAATAAAACGTAAAAGCCCTGCTGTAGATGAGCCCTGGCACTATTTCAACCCGTTTGATAAGCAAGACACTAAGCTCCTAGATCTTATAGACGATCATTTAAAGCAGCTGACTTTGAGCCTTAAAACCAAGAACCGCGAACGAGCAAGTTTTGAGGCAGCATGGCTTGCCCATGCCATAACAGATGGTCTGACACCGGCGCACCATTATCCGTATGAAGAAAAGTTGCAAGAATTACGTGGCGGTAGAACAAAAGAAAGCCGTATATCGATAAAAGAAAAATGGGTTATGCCCGGAGACACCAGAAAAGAACAGCTCATAAACAACTGGAAAATGTGGGGCTCTAAAGGTCTTATTACTACTCATGGAATGTTCGAAATGGGTATCGCGACGATGATAAAACCCTTGCAACTCAAAGATCTTATGAAAGAACCTCTTGATGTATCCGAGGTAAGTGTAAGCACTTTCCGAAATTACTACATAAAAGCTGCCAGAGAAGTAGCGGCATTAGACCTTTATGAAACCTACTATATTAAAGGTTGGACAAGCCCCTTGGCATCAAAAGTGAGGCACAAGCTAGCTCCTGCTATAGTCAGCTCCATATCAACCGCATGGTTATGCGCCATAGATGAGGCTAGTTAGTGCGGATAATAGCGGGGTATTTGGGTGGTCGCAATTTTGATAGTCCGCACGGGCATCGTACTCACCCGATGAGCGAGAAAATACGTGGTGCGATATTTAACTCTCTAGGTGATATAAAGGGACTAACCGTATTAGACGCTTTTACGGGTACGGGTGCCAATGCTTTTGAGGCAATTAGTCGTGGTGCGAACTCGGCTGTTGCGATAGATATTGACAAGCGGGCTATTAGCACACTCGTCAAGAGTGCTCAGGAACTTGGCATAGAAGAACGAGTAGCTGCAATCCAAACGGCCGTTATAAGCTGGAGCAATCGTCATAGTACTGCTCTGTTCGATATTGTTATCGCCGATCCTCCCTATGATAAAGTATCGTACTTAACGATTGAAAAGATAGATAGGCACGTAAAGCTAGGTGGTATATATGTCTTGTCGCTGCCTGTAAACGCTCGTTTAATTTTGCCTGCAAGTTTTGAGCTTATAAAAACCAAACAGTATGGAGTGGCAAAGCTAGTTTTTTACAAGAGAATAGCGTAAAATACGGCGGTTATACATCTACGCGGAAGAGTCGTGGCATTAGTAGACAAATTACAGTTTTTGGAACTAGCACCATAAAGGCGTGAAGGTGAGAACTGCCAGTGGCAGTTTGCAAGGGAATGTTCCGATGCAAGCTTGCTTGCAATAGCGAACTTCCGGGGTCGCGAGACGTGACCAAGTCCTTTGATAATTTATGCTTGAACCTTCATAATGGTTCATGATGCGCGGATGTGGTGGAATTGGTAGACACGCTAGTCTTAGGAACTAGTGCCGAAAGGCGTGAAGGTTCAAGTCCTTTCATCCGCACCAATCTGGACTTTGCGACCTTGTAAGTTCAAAAAACTTCGGTAGAACGGGCTTATTTGGGTGTTCACATAGCCTGGGTAGTCCCAGCGCAGTCCATTAGGGAATAGTGAACACATGAGTACGCGTTTTAGGGCTAAATCAGAGGTTGAGAAGGTTTTATTCAGGTTAGTAAACTTCTCCTGAATGAACTTGCTGATAGCTTCTAGGTTATATTTCTCAATCACCGTATCATTCTTAACAGCCTGAATGCCTTTGATCTTTTCCTCTAGTACTTTGTTTTGCTCTTTGAAGATATCGTCAGAATAGACACCCCTTAAATTTTTATCTATGAGTGCCTGACGTGTTTCGTAGACTTCTTTGAGCGCAATATCGGCTCTGTCGCGCTTTTGTTTGAGGGCGTCAATACGCAAGTAGTAAGTACGCCGTAAAAAGGCATTCACAAGCTTCACGGTCTCCTCCTTAAGCGTTATCTTAGCCAGCAGTTTGTCGGTGGTAGTTTCTATGTCCCTAATAGTGACTGATGAACTACAACGTTTTACACAGAAATAATAGGCATATTTTTGTCGTTTACCCTTGCTCCAGGCTCCGCTAAAAGAGTGATCACAATTATTGCAGATAATAATGCGTCTTAAGGGGAAGTCTGCGCTTTCCAAGCTCCGTCTAGCAAGGGCTGGTGCCGCATTACGGTTTCGGCCATCTAAAATAGCCTGCACCCGGTAGAACGCCTCCTCGGTAATCATAGGCGCATGCTGGCCCTGAACCTCCATGCCATGCTTTCTTGAAACAATCTTGCCCGCGTAGAATTTATTTCTAAAAATACCGCTCAGCGTCTGTGCCCGCAAGGGTGCGTCTTTGTAGCCTTTACGCCTATCCATGATTCCTTGATCATTTAGTATTTTTGCCATTTCCCGTAGGCTTTTCGTGCCAGTGGCCATAAGTTCCCAGGCCGCTTGTATCGCACCGAAGGACTCAGGATTTTTGACCGCGAAACCACTCTCGCTTAGATAACCCATTGGTGGTGTACCGTTATACAGTCCACTGAGAAAACGTGCTTTCATACCATTCCGAGAGCGTTCACCGCGGACGTCATTATCCATTTGGGCAAATCCAGCCAGCATAGTCTCAATAAATCGCTC
>JBBSJF010000014.1:0-16015 GCA_038257495.1 Saccharimonadales bacterium (SeqCode)
AAGTGTAGCCTGAAGCCCGTAGCAGTAAGACTGGCTGAGCTACTTTGTGTAGGCGTAGACTTTGCCTCGGATTGTATAGGTGATGAAGTCAAAAACAAGGCCAGCCAGTTGCAACACGGTAAAGTACTTTTACTCGAGAATGTTCGGTACCACCCTGAAGAAGAAGAAAACAGTGAATCTTTTGCTAAGGCAATAATAGACTCTACCGGCGCGGAAGTATTTGTACAAGATGGTTTTGGTGTGGTGCATAGAGCTCATGCAACTACCGATGCTATTGCTCGACAGCTGCCGTCGGTGGCAGGTTTATTATTGGAAAAAGAAGTTGATACACTTACTTCTGTCATGGAAAATCCGAGCCGACCTCTTATGGCAATTGTAGGCGGAGCTAAAATTAGCGATAAAATCCAAATCTTAGAGCGACTTATAGATATAGCGGATGTAGTTGCCGTAGGTGGAGCAATGGCTAATACATTTTTGCTGGCAAAGGGAGTATCTGTTGGTAAAAGCCTCGTAGAAGAAGATGCGCTTGATACGGCTCGGGACGTCATGGAGCGCGCAGAAGCTAAGCGCAAAGAGAAAGGGTTTGTATTTTATCTGCCTCACGACGGTGTAGTAGCTAATAAAATGGATAGCCAAGCTTCAACTCGTATTGTAGATTGGAGCGCGCATGTAATTGCCGATATTGAGAATTACCCCAAGAAAGTACCCCACGAAGCCAGTATTATCAGGGATGACGAAATGATATTAGACGTAGGACCCTTTTCGGGCTCTTTTATCGCGGGTGCTATGCAACTGGCAAGTACTGTTATCTGGAATGGCGCGCTTGGCGTAACGGAAATTAAGAGCTTGCAGGGTCCTATCGGACCTTTTGCCCATGGTACGGAGCTGGTAGTAGAGGCGCTTCAGGGGCAATTTGGTAATAAGCCTTTTAGCGTGCTTGGCGGCGGCGATACAGTGGGCTACATAGAAGATAGGGGTATCACTGACATGTTTAATCATGTCTCTACTGGCGGCGGAGCTAGCTTGGAACTGATGAGCGGCAAGGAGTTGCCTGGAGTCGCCGTTTTGTGGAATAAGGATTGATCTACTTATGAAGCTTACTTATTCCTTTTTACAGGGCGCTTTATAGGGAGAGTAAACTCTCGCCTATGGCGCTTGCTTACCCTTCCAAAAGAAACAAGTAAGCTTCATCTAAAACTAACATTACGGTTATGGTAAACTGAGACTAAGGGTAAAATATATGAGCAGAAAATTGATTGTTGGCAACTGGAAAATGCACCTGAACACAAGTCAGGCTAGCTTATTACTGCATAGGCTGCATGAACGGATTAAGATCCACAGGGACGTTGAAGTGGTTTTGGCTCCAAGTATGCTTACGCTTCAGCCACTAAGTATGCAAATAGACCGGCGTAAGTTTCGTCTTGCTGCCCAAAACGCATACTATAAAGATGAAGGAGCCTATACGGGCGAAGTAAGTTTTACGATGCTACAAGACCTTGTGCATTATGTACTCATAGGACATTCTGAAAGGCGACATGTATTTGGTGAAACATTAGATGATGTTGCTAGAAAAGTCGAAGCCTGTGTGCGTAATGGTATAACTCCACTGTTATGTGTAGGTGAGACAAAAGAAGACAGGGCTGCGGGCGAAACCAAGCAGGTTATACACGACCAAGTTGTGACTGCTCTTAGTGGTTTAGTGGCTGGAGATGTTACGAATATGGTTATTGCTTATGAACCAGTGTGGGCAATAGGTACTGGTGACACGGCTACGCCTGGGTATGTGGCGCAAGTAGTTGATGTAATCAAAAACAATATAGAAGAATTGTATGGCAAAAAAGCAGCTAAGAATGTCCGCATACTTTATGGTGGCAGTGTCAATCCAGACGTAGCTGGAGGATTCTTAAATGAAAAGGGTATAGACGGATTGTTAGTTGGTGGTGCAAGCCTTAATTATCACCAATTCTCATCGATTATCGATACGGCATTTCGTATAAGCCAGGCAGAGGACTAAAAAGCGGTGGCAGCGAAATCATTTGACGTAGCAAAACCGGGCACGACTAGGCCATCTAGCTCTTCACGTCCAGTAATTGTAACTAACTATGCTACTGTTACTGATCCGGTTGTTAAACTTGATAAAGATCCTGACAATACCGTAGGTGGTGCTGCTAAGCATAAAGAATTAAAGCTCCAACCATTGCCAACTCAGCATATTTCTGCCGCAGAACCTGCAAAAGAAATAGAATCCGATACTAAGATCGGGGTTACAAGTGAGGCAGGTGAGATGGGGGCACTTGCAGATGCCGCTTCGTCTAAGAAAAAAGAAGGCGTCGATACAGAAAAAATAGCCCAATATCAAAAACTTATAAATGATAGAACATATTTTGTAAAAATTAATGAATCCAGCAAAGGCAATACCGGGAGCAAAATAATAATAGTTTTATTTGTCCTGTTACTCATCGGTATGATCACTATGAACTTGCTTGCTGATGCAAATATGATTGACATAGGCGTAGAGCCCATTACCAATATCTTGTAATTTTTTGACAACAATAATTAACGCGTAAAATTGGTACACTATCCTAATGAATCCACCTCAACCCAAGCCCTTATACCCAGAATCGCCCTTTTTGCCCAAACCCGATCAAACTGCTTCGCAGCGTAACTTTAGTTATGTTTTGTTGCACTTTGTCGTGTTTCGACAAAAATCATCAATTCTGGGCAATAAGATTTAGGTTGAGGTGAATTCAATGCTTGAAGAACTGGTTAAGACCCTCAACTCCGAACAAGCGCGTGCCGTAGAGACTACAGAAGGTCCGTTGCTTATACAAGCGGGTGCCGGTTCGGGTAAAACCAAAACGCTTACACACCGCATCGCTTATATTATCGCGAGCAGACGGGCGACTCCGTACAATATATTGGCCGTAACGTTTACTAATAAAGCGGCTAAGGAAATGCGTAGCCGTGTCGCGCAGCTTTTAGGAGAAAACCCCGACAACCGTTCTTTTATGCCATATATGGGCACGTTTCATGGTATGTGCGTCCGCATATTACGCCAAGATGGCGAACATATTGGCGTGCCTCATAATTTTGTTATATGGGACGAGTCTGACCGAACATCGGCTATTAAACAAATTCTTAAAATGCTCATGATAGACGATAAAGAGATGCCGCCTCGCACTATTACCGGCTTAATCAGTAGTGCAAAAAACGAATTAATTGGTCCAGTCGTTTATGAAGGGTCAGCTAGCACGCCTATCCAGAAGGTTGTAGCAAAGGTATTCCCTTTGTACGAAAAATCTTTGCGAGCCGCGGGGGCTATGGATTTTGATGATTTAATAGGTAGGACGGTAAGCTTACTGCAAGACGTAACGGAAATAGGTCAGAAATGGCGACAGCACTTTCGTTATATCATGATAGATGAGTACCAAGATACGAACGGGGCACAATATAAACTTATTAAATTACTAACCGATGATCATCAGAATATAGCGGTCGTGGGAGACGATTGGCAGAGTATCTATAGTTGGCGTGGTGCCGATTTTAGGAATATTTTGAATTTTGAGCGTGATTATCCAACGTGTAGCGTTATAAAACTAGAGCAAAATTATCGAAGCACAAAACACATTCTAGATGCTGCGCACGCAATCATAAGTAAAAATACTCAAAGGTCTAAGAAAGAGCTTTGGACGGCAGCTGGCGCGGGTTTGCCCGTGCAGATGATACAAGTTATGAGCGAGCGTTCTGAAGGAGAAACTATATCCCGGCGTATTCAGAATAGTGTCGATCTTAGCGCACGCACTTATAAAGATTTTGCATTGCTTTATAGAACCAACGCACAGAGTAGAAGCTTGGAAGAAGCCTTTATTAGATACAACATTCCGTACAGGATCGTGGGAGGTGTACGGTTCTATGATCGCCAAGAAATCAAAGATATTCTTGCCTATATCCGCTTGCTATACCAGCCGGAAGACCGCGTAAGCTTTGAGCGTATTATTAACGTACCGACGAGAGGAATAGGAAAAACGAGTGTGCAAAAGTTTTTATCGTGGATAGATAATACCCAATTTGGGGTTATGCAAGGTCTGAGCAATATCGAACTGTGCGTTGACCTGCCTGCAAAAGCCAGAAAATCGCTTTCGGATTTTGCCGAGCTACTCGTAAGCTTTAGGTCTCAAATGGAGGATATGCCTGTAAGCGTACTACTGGATACACTAATGCGCCGCTTAGATTATTTGGACTACCTTGATGATAAAACCATGAAAGGCGAAGCACGCCAAGAGAATGTACGTGAGCTGCTCAGTGTTGCCAAACAATATGAAGATGTTGGTTTGGCGGGATTCTTAGAAGAAGTAGCGCTTATTAGCGATTTAGATAGTGCCGATTTTGACGGTAATGCCGTAACCCTCATGACACTGCATGCTGCCAAGGGGTTAGAATTCCCGGTTGTATTCATGACGGGTTTGGAAGAGTCGATATTCCCACATAGTAGGGCTCTTTATGAACAATCCGAGATGGAAGAAGAGCGTAGGCTCTGCTACGTTGGCATGACACGGGCAAGAGAGGAGTTATATATGCTATATGCGACGGGTCGTATGCTTTACGGAGGTAGCCAGCATAATCCTCCCAGCCGTTTCTTAAGCGAAATAGATGCAGAATTTGTTCAAGATACGCCAAGTTTTTTTGGAGCAAGTGAAAGCTTAATGCCTAAGTCTAAGATACCCAAAGATAGCGAATACGACCCATGGGCAGGTGATACATTTAGCCAAGTTCAGCCAGAGACAATTAGCCTGCAAGAAGGCGACAGTGTAAAGCACCAGTTGTTTGGAGTAGGTACTGTTTTAGACGTGGAGGGAGACAACGCAACGATATATTTTAAAGGTAAAGGTAGCAAAAAACTTAATGTTGCCTTTGCACCTGTAGAAAAATTATGAAATATACGGTTCTTCGTTTCTTCGGTAGCTTTTTTTATTGGACAACCTGGCCACTGCTGTACATACTCGTACCACTTAGTCGCCGTGTACGTATTATTGTAAAAGTAAACGACGAAATATTGCTCGTCGAAGGCTTGCATGGTAATGGCGACTATATGATGCCAGGTGGAGGAATAAAAAAGAACGAGTCTGAGGAACAAGCAGCCTTGCGAGAATTATATGAAGAAACATATATAAAATTAAGAAACAGTAATCTAAGACACATATGTAATATAGATCATCGTCGCAACGGCGTACTTTCTCATTTAGTTGTGTATGAACTCGTGTTATTAGAAAAGCCGAATGTTACGTCGGCTAGAGATTTTGAGATCGTGAACTATAAATGGGTGAGTATAAGAGAACTACAAAAGACAAAACGTATATCTACAGAAGTAACGTATATAATGCAGAAATATGATAAAATATGATGAACCCATTACATATCTTTTATCCGGTAGTGAGGGCAAGTCTGGTGAGTGCCAGACTTCTGGAGCGGGAGGAAGCATAACCGTAGTTATGGTGACGAGTGATCCGGGAGGCTGGTGCCACTAGATTTGGTCGTAACGGGGTAAAAGATATGTAATGGGTTCAATGGCTTAATTTTTTGGAGGTCCAGTTTGTCCGCATCTGTTACAAAGTCGAAGATAAATAAAAAAAAATCAGAAAAAAAAGGTTTTTCTTTTCGTCGGTTTGATATTCGACACCCCTTTGTAATTCCAGTTATTGGTATAGCAGTTTCTATTGTATTTTCGTTACTATTGTTCGTAACAGTAGGCGGCGAAACAGTAGGGGCTAATGATGCGCATTTGGTTCGGTTATACGTTGATAACGAAGAGCAGATTATCCCTTCTAGAGCTAAAACTGTCAGGGAACTTGTCAACAAGATGGGTGTGCAGTTGCATGAAGCAGATCTGGTAGAACCATCACTAGAAGCAGAGATATCTGAAGATAATTTTAGGATCAATGTTTTTCGTGCCCGTCCAGTGACTATTATTGATAATGAAGGCATAAGTAGTACTTTTTTGTCGGCCCAAAGGGCCCCGCGTCTTGTTGCGGAAGCGGCGGGCGTAAAATTATTTCCAGAGGACAAGGTAGAAACGCATCTCGTGTCTTCTGAAGAGCGCATATTGGGCGAAAAGTTCGTAATAGACAGGGCTGTACCTGTTACGATTAACTTGTACGGTACTATTATAGAAGTTCGTACTCATAGCGACTCTCTTGATAACCTTTTAAAAGAAAAAAATATAATTCCGAATCAAGGAGATACGATTACTTCAAGTACGGATAAAGCTGTGAAAAATGGCACTACCATTGTTATAGCACGATCTGGAACAAAGATTATAACCGAAGAACAAGTGATTGAGTCGCCAGTCGAAAAACAAGAAGACCCGGCACTTACTCTTGGAGCTACTCGGGTAATTGATCCCGGAGTACCTGGTAAAAGGATCGTAACATACGAGATAACACTAACGAACGACAAAGAGACAAGTCGCAAAAAAATACAAGAGGTGATAGTTACCCCACCTACTATCAAAAAGGTCGCTGTAGGTAAGAAGGCGCCTGTTGTGGCGGGCAATAAAGCGGAGATTATGACGGCCGCAGGTATACCGGCATCAGAGTTCTACGCTGCGGATTTTATTATTTCAAAAGAATCGGGCTGGCGTGTAAATGCGCTCAATGCTAAAGGCTGTGCAGGACTTGGACAGGCATGCCCGGGTAGTAAGCTGGCGGCAAAATGTCCTAGTTGGCAAAGTGATCCTGTCTGCCAAATGCAGTTTTTTAATGGTTATGCAGTGGGTAGATACGGTAGCTGGACTAATGCGTATAACCGTTGGCAGATACAAAGATGGTGGTAATCGCATGAGACACCCACTACGTGGGTTTCTCATCGCGCCGTGCTTGAGCAAAGCTCAAGTCTGGGCTGCTCTTCCCTGAATATGACAAATATTTCTTGAAGTAAATTCAAGAAATATTAGACTTTATATTATGTAATACAGACTTTTAGAAAAATACCAAAAACAGTATGGTCTATAATGAAAACAATGGAATATAGTTTACAATTTTATCCTACACAGTACTCGGCTAAAAACACAGATTGGCCATATGGTATTTCTTCAGGCGGACCTATATATAAATTTCTTGATGGTAAAACAGAAATTTTACTTGTGGTTCGAGACCGACCTGATGGCAGTATCAATTACGGACTAACAAAAGGGACGCTTAAGGTTGGCGAGACCTTAGAACAAGCAGCCATAAGAGAGATCCTTGAAGAGTCTGGTGCAAATGTATGTTTAAAAACCTATCTTGGCGCACATACCCAAACTTTTTTACATCATACTAAGCAGTATGAAAAAACCCTTCATTATTTTGCCGCCGAGTTTATTGCTTTCACTCATGAAATGGATAGGGAGCACGATAGGGTCGAGTGGCATACCATTGACGAAGCTATTCGGTTATGCGAGCAATCTGATCCAATAAAGAACGAAGCCGAAATATTATCTCGCTTAAAGCTATACTTGGGCTATGAACGAGATTAAAACTGATAAATCACTAGGGCAACATTGGCTCACTGATGACGCCTCTTTAGGGGCTATGTGCAACTCTGGTAGTGTAGTAGCTGGAGATGTCGTATTAGAAATTGGGCCTGGTACGGGCACGCTAACGAGAAAATTACTTGATAGAGGTGCGCAGGTAATAGCCGTAGAGCTTGACCATAGGCTTGCAGATAGTTTGCAAAAAAAATTCATTGGCGCAAACCTTAGCCTTAAGTTAGAGAATATACTAACATTTGACCTCACAAAGTTGCCAAAAAGTTATAAGTTAGTATCCAACATACCATACTACCTAACAAGTAAGCTTATCCGCATAATAAGTGAGTCTACAAACCCCCCGAGCGTGGCAGTACTGCTTATCCAGAAAGAAGTAGCCGAGCGGGTAGTGGCACAGCCCGGGACTATGAGTATTTTAAGCGTTTCGTGTCAGTTTTTTTGGGATACAAGCTTAGGAATAAAAGTACCCGCAGCCTTATTTGCGCCGCCTCCCAAGGTTGACTCTCAAATTTTAGTACTTACCCGTAAGGCTGCGCAGCCATTTGATGTTGACCAGAAAGCTTTCTTTCGACTAGTGCGCATAGGATATAGTAACAGAAGGAAAAAGCTGTCAAATTCTTTGATGAGCGGTTTGCAAATTACAAAATCAGATGCGGAAGTCTTAGTAGACAGATCAGGATTTTCTCCTAACGTACGACCCCAGGAATTATCTTTAAAAGACTGGTATGTATTGTATTGTAATACTTGACTTGTTAAGTATCTGCTATTACACTGTTTTTGATGCTAGAGAAGGATAATATTGGTTTTTTGATACATCACGTAGCTTTCATACTTGATAAGCAGGCTGACGTGGTCTTAAAAGACCAATTTGGCATAGGATTCTCCCAATTTAAAATTTTAATGGTTATAAGGCATAAGCCTGGGCTTCTCCAGCGTACTGTAGCTGCTTATTTGGGTCAGACGGAGGCAAGTGTCAGCCGTCAAATAAAGCTGCTTAGCGAAAAGGGCTATATAGCGAGTAAACGGAATGCTAAAAACAAAAGAGAGCATATAGTAATGCTGACTTCCGAAGGAGAACGGGTATCAACAGAATTAAAACAAACCCTCACGAGTTATCAATTCCCTGCATTTGCTCATTTATCCGCAAAGCAAGTATCAAACTTAATCGAAGCTTTACAACATATACACCAGAGAGCGTGTAGTAATTTAGATTCATCAGGCTGTCATGGTGAGAGTAATAAAAACATGGTTTAGATAAGCATACAATCAGGGGGCTCTATTATCATTCAAATGCTGAGAGCGACTCCTCCCGGTCGCTTTCAGCTATAATTCAGCATAGGGTTATACTGTGAAGTAGATGAGAATATTAGTTGTAGAAGATGAGCATAAAATAGCAAATGCTATTAAACGTGGCTTAGAGCAGCAATCATATGCAGTAGATGTAGTATATGATGGCGATAAAGGCCTAGCTATGGCTACCACCGAAAGCTATGACCTCGTAATATTAGATAGAATGTTACCAGGGTCTACAGATGGTTTGGGTATATTGCAAAAAATGCGTGAGTCTAGTAATCAAGTGCCCGTTTTGCTCTTAACGGCAAAAGACAGGATTATCGATAAAGCGCATGGTCTAAATATGGGAGCAGATGATTATTTAGTGAAGCCATTCGCATTTGTCGAATTAATTGCAAGAGTCCGGGCTCTACTGAGGCGGACTCCGCAAATGACCGAAACGGTTCTTACATATAAAGATCTTATGCTTGATCAGAGCCTTTTTGTGGTTAAGCGAGGAGGCAAGCGGATTGAGCTAACCAGTAAAGAATTTGCCTTATTGGAGTATTTGATGCGTAACCCAGAGAGAGTTATACCGAAGCAGACGATCATTGACCATGTATGGAATTATGATGCCGATATATTGCCTAATACGGTAGAAGTTTATATGGGTTATTTAAGAAATAAAATCGATAAAATCTCGAAAGAACCGAATTTACTTCATACGAGGCGTGGTTTTGGTTATTACTTCGGCATTATGCACTAAGATATAAGTATGCTTTATAAGACATCAATAAGCCTAGCTGGACTTTACCTTATGGTAATGATGGCAATAAGTATATTTTTTAGTGGTATAGTGTATCGTTTAGCAGTAAATGAACTTAATAGAAGCGGAAATGATCAGAGTATTTTGTTTAACAACTTGTCGGATATATCGCCTGGATCACGCGAGCAATTTACTGAGTCCAATGACACGCATTTACGTGAGGCAAAAAAAAGAGTATTCATAGGACTTTTAGTGACTAATATTATAATCATGGTGGGAGCAGGCTTACTAAGCTACTACCTTGCTAAACAAACACTAGAACCTATCGAAGAGTCACATCAAGCCCTTGAGCGATTCACGGCGGATGCGAGCCATGAGCTTCGGACACCTATCGCAGTCATGCAAAGCGAGATTGAGGTGGCGCTTATGGACCCTAAATTATCCATCAAAGAGGCAAAAGAGCTGCTACACAGTAATTTAGAAGAACTCGAGCGTCTTACTACTCTGTCTGATGGTTTATTACATCTCGCAAGGTTGGAGAAGAATGATATGCAGCTAGAGAACATAGAGAACATAGAGAACATAGAGATTGTATCTAGGGCAGTAAGTACTGTAAAAAATCGAGCACAGGAAAAAAAGATCTCTATTAAATTAAAAATATCAGACAAGGCGATCATACGTGCAGATCAAAGTTTGTTAACTGAAGCTTTCGTAACATTACTGGATAACGCCATAAAGTATAGTAGTAAAAAATCTACGATATATATAGCTTCTCGAAATCTTGTAAGAAAAGTAGAGATCACGATTACTGACAAAGGGCCAGGAATAGATACGAGGGACATACCTTATATATTCGATAGATTTTATAGAGCAGATAGGGCTCGTAGCAAACATAAGATTGCAGGGTATGGCTTAGGCTTAGCAATTGCTAAAAGTATAATTGAACTTCATGCAGGACATATCAAGGTAGTATCAAAAATTGGAAAGGGAAGTACCTTTTCGGTCATTTTGCCGCAACACGGTAAATTACTACGCTAGCACCACCACTACTTAAGAATACAAATTTGTAACAAGTGATATATATTGTATAATTTAAAGTTGTTAATACCATATGAAAAGACTCAAAAAGTTTGTAGCAGCTATATTAGCACAAGAACGCGACCCAAGATACGTGTTTGTTATACTTGTCGGAACAATTATTTTAGCAATCACATACCTCCAGGTACTCAGCAAAGGGCTATTTGATAGCATCGAACGTCCAATATTTGAATTTGTTAATACTTGGTCCAAAGATTTATATGGTCTGATGTATGGTTTTACGCAATTTGGTGGATTAGGCAGCTTATTTTTGTGGGTAGGAGCAGCTTGGTATCTTATAAATAAAAGGGGTGCTGCGATTCTCGCTTTTACAGGAATATGTGCGTGGTTTCTCGCTAAAATCGCTAAAGCTCTGATCCAAAGAGATCGCCCCGTAGGTATATTGGAAAGTGTGAATTTATTTAGTGGAGAAACATTTGGAGGATATGGTTTTCCGTCGGGACATGCTACCTTTTCCGCTGCCTGTGCAACGTTATTATACTTTCAAGTACCTAAAAAATATCGAAAATATTTGCTGTTGATTGTCTTTCTTGTAGGATTGAGCAGAATGTATCTAGGTGCGCACTTCCCTCTGGATATAGTTGGAGGATGGGCATTGGGAGCTATTGTAGGTGGATCAGTAGCTATGATATTGGGTATTTCTCGAAAAGGTATTACGACAAAACAGCTTAGAATGTTCCTAATCCGTAAGGGATATAAAATAAAATCGGTAAAATATGCAAATGTAGACGCGAGGGGTTCGAAACCTTTATTTATAACTCTTGATAATGGTAAAGAAATTTTCGGCAAAATTTTCGGCAAAGAAGAGCATGCCGCCGATTGGTTATTTAAAATTTTTAGATTTTTTAGATATAAAAATCTTCAGGCAGAAGAGCCTTACGTGCATAGCAGGCGAAATGTTGAAATGGAATCCTTTGCCATGTTATGGGCTAAAGAGTCCGGAGTGCGTGTACCAAAAGTTATTGATCTTACGTGCTATGGTAGTTCGTGGATTTTGCTTCAAGAAAAAATAGACTCTATTTCTTTGTCAGAACATGGTCACCTAACCCAGAAGTCGCTCTTAGATGCCTGGAGACAAGTGGGTAAATTGCATTCTGCAAATATTGCTCATAGGGACTTACGCGCTGCCAATCTTATGATAGATAAAAAAGGGCAGGCATGGATTATAGATTTCGGTTTTGCGGAAGTGTCGGCTCAGAAACAGCGTCAGTATATGGATATCGCAGAGTTGCTCATGTCGATGAGCTTAGTAGTAGGGGCTAAGCGTACGGTAGATGCTGCACTTAAAACCGTCAGCCATTCTAGGTTAAAAAGCACTCTACCATATTTGCAAAAAACTGTCTTTAGCGGCGAAACCTCGCGCCAATTACGACAGAACAAACACTTATTGGAAGAGATCCGTACTATTCTTAAGCAGCAGCTGAACGTCAAAGAAGATATTGAAAATGCCGATATCCTTCGTATAAATAAGCGTAAATTTATTAATATCTCTCTTATAGCAGTTTTTTTATATGTTATAGCACCTCAATTTAGTAGTTTTAAGTCCGCTTTTACAACAATTAAGATTGTTAACCCTGTATGGTTGGTAGTTATTATTAGTGCTTCTTTACTTACGTATGTTTTTACAGGCGCAATATATGCCTCTCTGGCGCAAGTTCCTTTAAAGATACGTGAAGCCGCACTAGTACAGTTAGCTGCTTCATTTATGAGTAAAATTATCCCTGGAGGAATCGGGGGGACGAGCTTAAACATAAAGTACCTCAACCGTGCAGGGCTAGAACATTCTGATACAGCCGCTATTATCGCTACTCAAGGCGTGATTGGTTTTGTCATGTTTGTGGTGCCCTTGGCAATATTCTTATTGTTTAATGGTAAGGGTGTATCAGAGCTTGTACATATAAATGTACAAGCAAAATACATAATCGTAGGCATAGTAGTACTATGCTTCCTTGTGATTTTACTTACTGCTATACGTAAATTGCGACAATTTATTTCTAAAAAAGTACTGCAGTTTATAGAAAGTATACGTAATATAACAACTCCAGGACGTGAGCTAGGGTTTGCGAGTATTTCGTCATTTGCTGTTACGTTGGCCTATATTGTGTGTCTCTTTGCTACATTTAAAGCCTTTGATATACAACTTGGTATTGCCTCTGCAGTATTTGTATATGCCTCGGCGGTTATCGCTAAGAGTACGTTACCCACTCCTGGTGGTCTTGGCCCGCTTGAAGCTGCTATGATAGCTGCTATGATAGGTCTAGGAACACCGAAAGATCAAGCTTTTGCGGCAGTAGTTTTATATAGGCTTGCTACGTTTTGGCTTCCGATTCCATTTAGTGTTCTTGCTTATAAATATATTAATGCCAAAAAAATTATTTAATTTTACGGTATTTTCCAACTATCGAATTTGTAAAAATTTTTTCTATAACAGAAAAATATAGATCACCCTTACCCTTACTTTTACCTAATTTATGTACAAGAATCGTATAAATGCCGGCTCTGTTTGCACCAAGTATATCTTGCAGGTATCTATCGCCTATCATGGCAACCTCGTGGGGTTGTAAATTGAGGTCTTTAAGTGCACTAGTGTAATAACTTTTAAACGGCTTACCTAGAACTCCTTTAGGGTGTATGACACTAGTGGCCGACAGATCATCTTTGAGTGTTTTTAGAGTCCTGCTTTTAGGACGATTTGTTGCGATATGTATGCTTACTTTGGCATTTGATAATACTTTAGTAATCTTTTTTTCGACGTCATAAGATTCACGGCTGACAACCGTTCCGTCAAGGTCTATAAAACACGCTTTTATACCCATTTTCTTTAGGTAATTAAAATCTATATTTACTACAGAATCACAAATAACATCGGGGTAAATTGTACTTCTCTGTTTCTTGGTTTTAGTTAGGTTTGGACGAACAAACATAAATAGAGTATTACACGTGCAGTTTATAATGATCAAATAAAAAAAGCCTCCGCTTCCTCGCAATAAAGCACAGACTCTTTCCTTGAATAAGATTATCAATAAAATATTTTACAGTCTGTTAGGAAACTCACACAAAGATAAATGATGTTTTTATAAAGTATTTTCTAATGCTTCCACAGAGCCATCAACTTTAACGAATGTATTTGCGAACCTTCCGCCTACATTGGTATGGTAGTCGTTGCCTATTTCGCTGAACTTTAGCGCTGAAGCAGTAGAGATTGATACTACTACATCGGTATTTTTAATGATTTTTTCTTGATTTGCTTTTGAAACAGCTACCAAAGCCACCGAACCTTGAGGGCATATGTTGGCACCTGCCCTCATATATTGTGCCCACGTGTCCTTTATTTCCTGTTCCTCAGCACGGTAAAAGTGTATATCGAAATTTTCGTATAATTTTTCGATTCTAGGGAAGCTGACAGGGTCGTTTATGTTCATAGCGCTAGCCACGCTATCTTGGAATTTTCCGGGAGCATAATCCTGGTAATTGTTCTCACTCCAGCGTACAAGCGTATCTGCAACCGCACACTGTCCTACTATAATGCCAGGGAGTTTATCTATCAGGCCAAACTCTTGGGCGCGGATCAAGCTATTAAGTAGTGCAGTAACATTCCCGCCGTTACCGGCAGGTATGGCTATCCAGTCGGGAGCATTCCAGGAAAGGTCTTGTAATATTTCTAGTCCTATCGATTCTTGACCGACGATTCTCATATCGTTTTTGCTGTTAACTAATATATACTCCGGATGATTCTTGGTAAATTCTTGCTGAATTTTCATACAGCCATCAAAACCGTCAGGGTGGACGATTGCTCTTACTTTAGAGCCATGCGCCATAGCTTGAAATAGTTGCGAGCCAGCAATCTTTTGATGGGGAATAAGTACTAAGCATTCGAGCTCATTGCGAGCATATGCCGAATAGATCGCTGCAGCCGCGGACGTATCACCAGTAGAGGCACAAGATACTCCTATAATACCGAGTTCTGGATGTGCTCGTTTTAGGCGCAGGGCATCGGATACCGCAACTGGCATACCACGGTCTTTGAAGCTTTCTGAAGGCGCCTGACCCTCAAGCTTGATGTACAGATTACTTAATCCAAGCTCTTCTTTAAGCCAGCCTGGAACTTCAAAAAGATCGGTTTGACCTTCTTTTAAAGAAATAATGTCCTCTACCGGAAAACCGGGCAATAGAAAATCCCGCCAGAGCCATACTCCAGAATCGTTCGGGTATTCCTTTCTGGCAGAGCCAAAACGTAAATTATCAAAATAGTCTATTGCTTGTTTGCCCGTTCCTACGGTATTTTTAACGTAGTCTTCGTCTCGTTGTACGAGCAGTAGTCCACTGCAAGAAGTACAGGTGTATATAAAGCCATCGGCTTCGTATCTTTGGTTACATCTCACGCACTGATGCCAATAGTGTAGTTTGCTCATTATAAAAGTATATCAGTAAGATGTTATCTACTGAACCTCTAGAAGTTGGACAACGAATACGAGGACGGCATTGCCAGGTATAGGGTCTTTACCTGATGGTCCATAGCCGGCTGCCGGAGGGACTATCAGTAAACGAGTACCACCTGTTTTCATCCCGAATAGCCCCTGTTCCCAGCCGGGGATAACCGTATTTTCTCCCATAGTAAACACAAAGGGTTGTAACTGTCCTTTATCGTCCGTTCTGGACATGTCAAACATCTGTCCGTTAGTAAGCCAGCCCTTGTATAGAACCGCACCTTTCGTGTTTGCTCCAAATTCAGCACCCGTGCCAACTTGCACATCACCGAATAAGGCATTTTTTTCGTTAATATATTTATTGTACTGTCCAAATGTCGAAGGATCTATGGCGGGTGGTGGAGTCGCCTTTGTTGTGGAGGAATTAGAAGAGCTAGTAGTATTTTCGGATCCACCACTGATCTGTCCTAAATTACTGGCAGAAGGGGCTTGCTTGACGCTGAGGCCTGAGGATGAAGAGCTAGTTTGAGATGGGGTAGAGTTTAAGGGGATAGTAGGTACTACATTTGAGTCACCTAAGGTTTTACTGGTATTACTAGATAAACCCGCTAGTTTAGGTCTTTCTTTTGGTGATTTGTTGACATTCCATATCCATAGACCAGTGCACATAAATCCTACGACAACCATCGTACTACCAATACCAACGTATTTGTTTTTTGTCATTTGCATATATTATAGTCGACTCTTTTGATACCCACAAATCCTCAATCTTCAAACAACCCTGCGGTTCTCCCCCTACAACACCCCAAACATAAACCCTTGGTGTGATTGCCCATGGCAACTCCACTGGAGGATATTAACTCCATCGCCGGTACCACGAGCCGCCACATCGATACATTTACCACTATGCTTGGCAATCAGACGGTATGA